>JAPLMM010000095.1 GCA_026387035.1 Planctomycetota bacterium | reverse complement strand
CGGGCGACGTCTGCATCCACGGCGGCGCGGCGGGCGAGATTTTCGGCGTCTTGATTTCGGGCCGCCTCGAGGCCGTCCGCGGGCTCGGGACGGCGTCACGGGAGACGCTCGGCTCCATCGAGCCGGGCGAATGCTTCGGCGAAATGTCGCTCCTGACGGGCAGCCCCACCAACGCCGACGTCGTCGCCGCCGCGCCCTCACAGGCCGTCGTCTTCCTTCAGGAAGCCATCAGCCCGATCCTGGCGATGAACCGCGAGGCGGTTCAGTTCATGGCCAAACTGATTACCCGGCGTCTCGCCCCCAAGCCCCAGGAGCCGCGACATCCCGCCCCGCGCGCCGTGAGTTACAGCCTGGGGGCCGCCCGACCGATGCGGATCCTCGCCGTCAGTTGCCGCCTCGACGACGTCCGCTACGCGTACTTCGACACGACGAGTGAGACGGCACGGGCATGGGGCAAGGTCGAAGGCCTAGGCAGCCCCGGCGAGGCCGTCCACGTGCACGCCGGCCCGGCCGGCGAGAAGCGAACCGCCGTCCGACCCGCCACGCACGAAGCGGCGCTCAAGGCGGGGCTGGCGGCTCTGACGGCCAAGGACGCAGGCCTCATCGGTTCGGCGGCGGATTTGTCGGCCATCGGCCACTGCGTCCGTCACGGCGGCACGCGCTACAACGGCCCGGCCATCGTGACCGAGGAGACGAAGGAAGCGATCCGGCAGGTCGCCGACCTCGCCCCGCTGGACAATCCGTACAACCTCCTGGGCATCGAGGCGTGCGAGCGGATCGCGCCGGGCGTCCCCCAGGTCGCGGTGTTCGACACGGCGTTCCATCAGACGATGCCCGAGGCCGCCTGGCGGTACGCGCTGCCGGAGGACCTGGCGTACGATGCGAAACTCCGGCGGTTCGGTTTCCACGGCATTTCACACGAGGGCGCGGCGCGCGAGGCCGCCGCTTATCTCGGCGCCCCCTTCGACACCCTCCGGCTTGTCACCTGCCATCTCGGGCGCGGCGCGTCGCTGGCCGCCATCGACCACGCCCGGAGCATCGACACGACCATGGGATTCACGACCCTCGAAGGCCTCGTGATGGCGACGCGGCCGGGCGACGTGGACCCGGGGCTCATCCTGCACCTGGTCCGGGACCGGAAGATTCCGGCCGGTGAACTGTACGACCGGCTTTTCCGGGAGTCGGGCCTCTTGGGGCTGTCGGGCGTGTCGGGTGACGTTCTGGAGGTGATGGAGGCGGCGAACCAGGGCAACGCGCGGGCGCTCGTCGCCCTTCAGGCCTATTCGCTACGGGCCCGCAAGCACCTGAACGCCTACATCGGCCTCCTGGGCGGGGTGGACGCCATCGTGTTCACCGGCGGCGTGGGGGCGAACAGCCCGGGAGTGCGGGCGAGAATTTGTCAGGGTCTCGACTGGATGGGCATCGTCCTGGACGAGGGGCGAAACCGCGCGGCCCGTGCCGGCCGGGGCGAGACGCTCCAGATCTCCGCCCCCCATTCGCGGGCGCGAATCCTCGTGGTCGGGAGCGACGAAGAGCGAACCATCGCACGCCACACCGTTCGGGCCCTCGCGCACGCCCGCGTGACGGAAGTGATGCGGCAAAAGGAGCGGCCGATCCCGATCGGCACCTCGGCCCATCACGTCCACCTGACACAGGAACACGTCGAGACGCTGTTCGGCCGAGGGCACACCCTCACGTGGCACTCGGACCTCACGCAGCCCGGCCAGTTCGCCTGCAAGGAACAGGTGAATCTCATCGGCCCGAAGGGGCGGATCGAGCGGGTCCGCGTCCTGGGTCCCATCCGGCCCGAGAGCCAGGTCGAAATCGCGAGGACCGAGGAATTCAAACTGGGCATCGACGCGCCGATCCGTCTGAGCGGCGACCTGGACGGCACGCCGGGCATCACGCTGGAGGGGCCGGCGGGCCAGGTCCGGCTGGAACGGGGCACGATCTGTGCCATGCGCCACATTCACATGGCGCCGGAGGATGCGATGGCGTTTGCCGTGCGCGACCGCGACTTCGTCCGCATCCGGGTCCGCGGCGAGCGGTCGCTCATTTTCGGCGACGTGGTCGTCCGGGTGGACCCGAACTTCCGCCTGGACATGCACCTTGACACGGACGAGGCGAACGCCGCCGAGTTGGGCGCCGGAGCGACGGGCGAACTGGAGTCCATCCAGCAGCGAACGACGGTCTGACGGGATTAACGAAAGCCGCGAGGCCCCGACGGGCCGCGCAAAAATTTCGGATTTCGGCGTGAACGGACGACGGCATCCCGCAGCCCGCCACGGCGGGTGAAATTCGCCCCGGTGAGACTGGGGCTCATCTGCGGGCGTTGACGGCATGCGGGGCGGGCAAGTTTCGCCCGCCGAGGGGGGTTAAGGCACGCGGCGGGCCCGGTCGTCCTCCTTCTTCACGCCGATCCGCAACGGGTCGCCCCGCTCGAGCAACGAGCGGGTGTCCGGGTGGTCAATGGCCTCGGCAAGGACGCGTTCGCGCGCGGTCACCCCTTGGGCCGGCGTCACGATGTGAGGCGTGATGAAGATCACCAGTTCGGTGTCCACTTCCACGGACTCGACGCGGCGGAAGAGGCCGCCGATCAGCGGAAGGTCGCCCATCAGGGGCAGTTTGTCCTCGTTGGTGTTGGTGCGACGACGGCGCAGGCCGCCGATGACGATCGTCCGGCCGTTCTCGACGACCATGACGTTCTGGGCGCGGCGAGTCTGGATGACGGGAATCTGGTTGACGGCCGCGCCCGTCGGGCTGCTCTGTTCGGCCACCAGTTCCAGATGGACGGTGCCGTCGGCGGCGATTCGCGGGGTGACGGCCAGTTTGATGCCGACTTCCTTGAACGACGTCGTTCCGATCTGTCCGCCGGCGCTGGTCTGCGTGAGTTCCTGGTATGGAATTTCGTCGATGATTTCGATGGCGGCCTGGCGGTTGTTGATCGCCAGGATCTTCGGGTTCGCCAGGACCTTTGCGTTGTCATGGGTCTCAATGAAGTCCCAGGTGCCGGTCATCGTCCAGTTCTTGCGCGTCAGGGCGAAGGTGACTTGGCCGCCGGGCGCGGCGGCGGCGTTCACGCCGGCCCCGACGGTGAGCGCCTGGTTCCACGTCATGGCGTCGCCGATGAGTTTCGAGACCGTCCAGTCCCAGCCGTAGTGCATCTCGTCGTTCAGCGTCACGTCGATGATCATGGCCTCGATCATGACCTGGGGCGGGGCGTGGTCCAGCCTCGCGACGGCCTGGCGGACGGCCTCCACGCGAGAGGAAGTGTCCGTCACGACAATGGCGTTCATTTCCTCGTCGATGCCGACCTTCCCGGTCCCCGACAGGACCGTCGTCACCGTGACGGCAACGTCCTTCGCCTTAAGGTTCTGGAGGACGACCACATCCGTTCGCGGAAACTGCGTCTCCAGGCTCTCCGAGGCCGTCCGCTCGGCAAGCAACTGCTCGTAGGTAACGACGCGGACGCGGCGTCCTTCCCATTGGGCGACCAGATGTGCGCCGTCCAGGATCGACCCGAACGCCTCGACCCACGGGGCGTCCTGAAGCCGGACAGTCACCCGGCGGTCGATGCCCTCCGCCATCACCAGGTCCACGTCGCCCTGGTAGGCGAGGCCGCGAAGGGCCTCGTCGGCGCCGGCGTTCACCAATTCAAGGGTGACCTTGACGTCGGGCACGACGTCGGGGTCGGGCTCGGTCCGCCAGCGGTCCTGGGCCTCGGGGAGGATCGATTCGGCTTCGGCGCGCTCCGCCAGGTCCGGCGGAAGAACCCCCTGCTCCACCGGGCGCTCGGGGTCGGCCTCCAGGATGCGGGCGCCCTTGACGCGGACGCGCGACGGCGAGGCAGCGTCCTTGCGAGAGGACCGGGCGCAGCCACCGAGCACCAGCACCAACGCGGCGGCGCCGAGAAGACAGAAAAGTTTCTTCGGAACGGGTGTCATGGGTTTTCCTTTCCAATTGGCTGGTCGGTTGTTTCAGCGGCAACGACCGGCGTGCCTCCGGCCGCCTTCAGTGCTTCCTCATCCGCCGACCTGTCCGCCATAGCCCGCAGGGCGACGGCGGACGCCTCGGCTTCGGGCTCGACCGCGGGCTTCCCGGCCTCGGCCGGAGCAGGCGGAACCGCCGGCGCCGGGCGCGCCTCCGGCTGAAGGGGCGTCATCACCCAGACGCCCCGGAAGCCGGCGAGCGTGACCTTGTCCCGAGCGATGGCCGTCACGCGCATGCCGGCCACCTCGTCGCCGATGCCGGCGATGAGGTCGTTGATGACCACCAGGGGTTTCGATTCGCAGTAAAGGATCCCATTGAGTTTCACCGCCGCCGGGCTAGCGGTCTGCGAAACGGCGGCGTCGGCCTGGGCCGGACTCGTCTCAACGGGCGGCGTCGAGGCCGACCCGGGTGGGGGCGCGGCACCGGGGTCGAGCGGCGAGAACGGGTTGGCGCGCGCGGCCGGTTCGGCAGCGGCCGGCGGCGGCGCGGCCGGTTCGGCAGCGGCCGGCGCCGGCGCGGCCGGTTTCAGTTCCTCCTGCGCCAGGACGATCGTCGCGGCGAGGATGGCCACGATCGCAGCAATGAGGCTAAGTTCCCGCATGCGGCGCCTCCTCGTCTGTGAGGCCGAGACGCACGACGAGAATCACGGCGAGGTCGAAAGGCGGTTTCTCGCCGACGCGGAAGTCGAGTTCCTCGAGACCGACGGCATGCGTTCCGTCGTCCAGGCGGTCCAGGAGGGCCATCACGTTGGCGTACGGTCCGCGGACCTCCAGGCGTACGGCGACGGAAAAAACGTGCGCCGCCCCGGTGTCGAGACGCAGGGCGGCCTGGCTCTCCCGGGTGACGGACTGGAGGGTCAGGCCGACTTCGGCGGCCAGATTCTGCCACTCCTGAAGGAGCGCATCGGCCCGGCGTGCGTTCACCCAGGGGGGCGCCGCGCCGGAGAGTTCCTCGAGGCTCCGGCGGGCGGTGGCGGTTTCGGCCCGCAAGAGCGTCAGTTGACGCTGCTGGAGGTCCAGGTTGGCCCGGGCGGAGACGAGTTGGCTCTCGTGGTCGGCGACGGCCTCGCGCGCCGGGCCGATGGTCGCGACATAGCACGCCACGACGGCCAGAACGAGCACCGTCAGGCCCAACAGTCCGCGTTCGCGCCGGTTTCGCCGAACCAGGTACTGGAGGATCACCGCTTGGTCCCTTTCGCGTTGTCGGCCGGGGCCGGCTCGGGCACGGTTTCATGGAACCGGCAGGTGATGGTACAGCGGATGAACGGGCTCCCCTCGACGGGGGCGCGTTCGAGGCGTTCCATTCTCGCCTCGTCCAGCAGTCGCAGCGAGGCAAGCCGGCGGACGAACTCGTGGGCGTCGTCGGGCGAGCGCGCTTCGCCGGCGATCCGCAGCACCCCTTCCTTGACCGTCAGACGCGTGATGCGGACGCTCGCGGGCGTCTGCTCGATGACGGCCTGAAGGCCGGCCACCCAATCGAACGGCGCCAGATGCGCCCGCGCGCGATTCCAGAGCCTCGCGTTTTCCACCGCCGTCGCGGCGCGGTGTTTCAGTTCCGCCGCCTCCAGGACCTCCGTCGTGTTCCGGTGCATCTGGAGGGACGCGCCCTCGACGCGACGGGCCACATCGCCCACCGTAAGCCGAAGCGACGTCACAAGAGCGAACGTCACCAGGAGCACGCCGCCGATCGAGGCCGCCAGGCCAAGCACCTGGTGCCGCACCTTCTGGGTCTCGGGCCACTCGGGGGGCACGAGGTTCAGCAAGGCGGCGTCGTCCCGGCCGAGAGAAGCCAGTGCCGCCCCGACGGCCGCCCACGAGGCGTCGGCCGCGGAATCGGGCGCCTCGGCCGGCGCTTCGGTCGCCCACCGCGGAGCCGCCTCGACCGCCAACGGGGGTGCGAGTTGGGCCAGGCGGGCCAGGACGTCCCGGACAACGGTTTCCGCGCCGCCCGCCGCACGGAGCCAGAGGCGCGGCGCCTCGTCGGGGAATCGGCTGCGGCAGAACTCGACGGAACGTTTCGCCTCGACCAGCAGGTCGTCAGCCGCGGCGGGTGCGGAAGCCAGGGCTTCCAGGCCGACGTCCACGCTACGGATCAAGAGGGGCCGGTTCCCCCGGGCGATGATGAATTCGGTGCGCTCCGCGCCGAGCGAAACGAAGACGGTCGGCGGAACGCTGGAGTCCTCGGCCTCGCGAGCGGCCAAGGCCCGCAGGCCCGCCAGGGCGTGCGGCTCCACATAGGCCACCTGGATCCCCGCGGCATGGAAGGCCTGAAGCAGAGGCGGAATGGCGTCGGCGGCGGCCGCGGCCGAAAGGTACGACTGTTTGCCCGGCTCGGCCTCCTCAAGCGGAGCGGCCTGCCAGGTCACCTCGGTATCCTCAAAGACGGCGTAGCGGGCGATGCGGTCCTCGAGCGTGCGCTGGGCCTCCTCGGGCGTCGCGGCCGACAGTTCGACCACGCGGGCGATCACCCGGCTCCCGCCGAGCGCGATGAACAGGTTTCGCCGCGCCAGGCCGGCGCGCTTCAGCAGTTGGCGGACGACTTTGGCCAAGGCGTGAGGGTTTGCGACCGCGCCGCCGGCGAAGACGCCCGGCGGGAGCGGTTCGCGTGCGGCCCGGAGGACGGTGATCCGGCCGGCGTCGGCCGACAGTTCGACCACCTCCACGGCCCCGGCGTCAATGGCCAACCCGATTGCGCGTTGCTCGGACATTGTCCTTCCCTATGGAACGAGGCTCACGCCCGCGACTTCGCGCCACCACTCGACGCGGACGGGGAACGGTGCTTTGAACGGCGGCCCGGCAACGACCACGCGGGCCTGGACGGTGCGGACGAACCCTGCCGCCTTGCCCGTCGACGTCACCGTCACCAGAGGACGGTTATTCTCAATGAGGGCGGCGTACTGTCCACTGGCTCCGATAGTGCCGCTCACCGTGCCGCTGCTCTGGCAATCCGTGCGAAGCGACGCGATAGCCGTGTTCAGGCCGCCTTGGGCGGCATAGAGGGCCTTCAGGCCGTTCTGGTGGTTTCGCAGGATTCCGAGGTCCGTGGCCGCCACGTCCAGGACGGCAACGGCGAGCACGGCGACGAAGGCCACGGCGAAGATGACGAGGATCAGGGCCGCCCCGGGGTGTGACAAGATTTTCCGGCGTCTCCCTTGAGTGTTGCGCAGGCGAAACCGTAATTGGGTGTGGCACGGCCGGCCTTGCCCGGCCGTGCGTCCCGGCCCACCTGCGCACGGCGGGACGAGGCCCGCCGTGCCACACAGTTCTAAGCCCTTGCCGGATGCCAGAAAATCTTGGCACACCCCCGCCCCGCGTCTTTCGTGCTTGTCCGGCGTAGCCCGACCTGTCCGCCATAGCCCGCAAGGCGACGGCGGAAGGGCGAAGACGGATTGTCGGTGCACCTTGCGCATCGTGCCTTCCTACGGGTTAGCGGCAGCGGGCGTCCCGGCGTAGGCGCTCGGCTGCCAGGTGGCTGCTTCGCTGGAAGGGGCGAAGGCGTCGCGTCGGCTGAGAGTCGAACCGTCGCCGTCGCCGCCCCAGGCATTGTTGAAAACGACCGCGTCGGACAATCGCCCGCCTTGGGCCAGGAAGACCTGCTTGTCCTCGAGGTTCTGGCCGATCGTGGTGCTGTTGACCCAGAGGTGCATGGCGTCGAGGGACAGGTTCGGGTTCTTGCTCCAGTGGACGACGGCGGCGTCCACATAGACGTACGCATCGCCAAAGCCTCGGTAGGCCCAGATTTCGAGGCGGGCGTCCCTGTTGATGTAGGCGGTCAGATCGGCCGCGTGGGCCGTCCACGCCGTCTGGCACGGCCCGTCATAGAGGGTGGTCCAAACGGTCGAGCCGCGATTCGTGACGCGGATGACGACTCGCGGCGTGCCGAAGGCGGCCCGCTCCCACACGCGGACGCGGGCCTTGGTGGCGGCACTCTCGATCTTGAAATCCTGGTAGATGATATTCCAACCGGTGCCGGAATATCGGGCCGCATAGTTCCCCGAGACCGTGCTGCCGGTGTCCGCCTTCCAGAAATCCGTGCTATTCCAGTCGCTCATGATGCCCTTTTCAAAATCGCCGTTATTGAGTTTCTCATTGTAAAGTTCGCTGTCGGTGTCGGTGATGACGGCGTAGCCGCCGGCCGGAATGACACACGAGCCGGTACTGTAGAGCGGGTCCGCCACGAGCGTGTTGGGCGTACTTTGATCCTTCGTCCAGAGGCGCCAACCGGCGACGTCAACGGACCGGGCCGTCGCGTTATAGAGTTCGACCCATTGGTTCTTGTCTTTCGCGCCGAGCGCGGCCGGCGGTTTGTACATGATTTCGTTGACGACGACGCTCGGCAAAGACCGCCGGATGCTCGCGCGCGTGGCGAAGGTCATGGGGTTGGCGCGACCGGCGGGGTCGTAAACCGTCACCGTGGCTCCGACGGAGCGGATGGCGGTCCGGTCGGAGCCCGGCATCGGGAGGACCGTCCCGTCGGCCCCGTAGCAGGTGATCCAGAGGCTTTGACAGTTGAAGGCGATGTTCTCGACCGCCCCCGGCCGACCGTATTGAATCCGATAGGGGCTCTCGGCCGTGGCGAGTCCGAAGAAAATTGTATCTCCGGTGTCCGAGGCGAACCGGGCCTGGGAGTCCGCCCGACCCGACTGGGTGACCTCGACGATCGACCGCGCCTCGCGAAAATCCCTGGTGAACGCGGCCAAGCCGGCCCGCGCCTCGTCGACGAGGCCCAGGCGCGGATCCGCGGC
>JAPLMM010000094.1 GCA_026387035.1 Planctomycetota bacterium | reverse complement strand
GAGTCCAGCGCGACTCGGGCAACGAGCGCGTCCACTCGCGGCAACTCGCGTGCGGCCGCGCGGGCCGAATCGTCCTTGCCTTGCGCCTGCTTCTCCAGGGCACGCCGCAGGTCCGCCAGCATCGGCACGGCCCGGCGATGGTCCCCCGCCTCGACCAGGGCGGCGCACTGCTCGACCGCCTCGCGGATCGCACGGGATCGGAGCGTGGTCTCCTCGGGGGAAGGCGGCGCGGGAGCGCGCCGCTTGGCAGCCGGGTTCCCCTGGCCGCGCGCAGGCGAAAGACCTACCGCGACCGCGCAAGAGAACACCACCAGAGAGATGATAATCGCCCAGCGCCAGCCTGACCAGCGGCGAAGCGTTTGAGCCACTGCCGCCCCCCTTATCCTGACGTGTTGCTTCTTCTCCTGTCTTTGCTTACGAATCGGAGCATACCCGACCTGCCCGAATGATGTCAAGGAAATAATCGGGATGTGTTACCCAGGAAATTCCTGGGGGGGGCGTCGCCGGGCGGGGGGCGGGGATATCACCTTCGGCGTGCCGCCGACGGCTAAACCCCGGGGGTCGGGGCAGGCGGTGCGGGGGGGAGCACGGCCGGGCCCCACCGGGGTCCAAAGGCAAACAGGGACAAGACCGGCCGTGGCACGCAGGCACGGCGGGACTTCCGCCTTCCGACTTCGCCCTTTGGGCTTCGCCGGACAAGTCGCCGGAGGCCCGCCCCCAAAGGGGTCCAAAGGGAACAGGGACACGGCGGGTAAACTTCCACCGTCGCCCTGCGGGCTTTGGCGGACAAGTCGGCGTGGCAGGCGGCCCACGGCGAGAAACGGCGAACGCTCAACATGGAACGCTCAACGTTCAACGTTCAGAGGAAGGACTCGGGACCTCCGAGGGTGTGATAGAATTACCGGTAGGTTCCGCAGTGGCGTGGGTTTGACTATTTGAGAAATCCCGGGTACAATGAGACCTAACGTCGTGTGCTGAGGAAAGGGCCTGCAATGAGGATCGAACCGTACCTGCTCCGGCGATGTCGGCCGCTGAAGGTCATGGCGTTCGCGGCGGCGTGTTTTGCGGTTTGGGGCATCGCGTTCCCGGCGGTTGGGGCCGAGAATCCGAAACCGGCCGGCTCGTTCGAGATTCCCGCCTGGACCTTCGATCGCGGCAACGCCAAGGTCTGCGCGAACCCGTACATTTACGCCGATTATCGAGACACCTATCTCGAACTCGTGGCCGGCGACGGGGGCCAGGCGCCCTGGGTGGTCGAATATGACGTCGACTTCCCGGTCGACGCGACCTACACGCTTCACATTCGCTACGTGGCCACCGAGCCGCGGCCGCTGGAACTTCGGCTCGATGGGCGGGAAGCGGCCACGTGCTGCACGAGGGTAACCCGCGCGGCGCAGCCGCACCCGTATTTCACGAAGAATCCGTACTACGTCCCCCCAGAGAGCACGTGGGACCGCTACGGCGCGCAGTGGGAGGAGGCTGCCAAGTTGCCGCTCACCAAAGGCCGGCACACCCTCACGCTCACGCGCAACGGCCCGGGTCCTAACGTGCTCACGTTGCGGCTGGAGTCGCCGATCGCCTTTCCGAAAGACTGGACGCCGACCGGTTCGGCCTTGTGGCTTCCGCAGAGCCAAGGGGCGGAGAAGACGCGCCACGAACCGGGTTCGGAGCCGGCTGAGTTCAGCGACAAGATCGCCAGGCTCCCGCCCGCCTATCGGACGGCCTTTCTGCCGCCGGGGAGTGTGAACATCGCGACGTTGCGGCTGGCCATTGAAAATATGATCGCGGAATTCGGCCCGCGATACCCCGACGGACCGCAGTATCTCAAGCAACTGGACTCGCTGGAGAAGAGACAGACGGCGGCCCGGGGCGGCACGCAGGAGCAGAGGCAGGAGATCGAGGACGCGTTGGCGTCGCTGCGGCGCGAGGCCATGCTGGCCCATCCGCTGCTGGACTTCGACAGGCTGCTGTTCGTCAAGCGGATGACCTACTCGTCCAGCCACATCTACAGCGACCATTGTGACGGCAGTTGGACGATGGGCGGCAATCTCTGCATCCTCTCACCGATGGCTCCAGACGGCAAGGTCACCACGCTCGTGCCGGAACTGGCTGGCGGGCTGTTCGGCCGCTTCGACCTGTCCTTCGACGCGAAGAAGGTGGTCTTCGCCTACAAGAAGTCGAAAGACCACGGCTACCGTATCTACGAGATCGGCATCGACGGCACGGGCCTGCGCCAACTGACTTTAGACACGTCGGATGAGTCGCCCCTCAGGAAGCGCTACGGGGACAACTACCGCTTCGAGGACTGCGATCCGATCTATCTGCCCAACGACCAGATCATGTTCGCGTCCACGCGGTCGCAGCGGAGTGTCTTCTGTTTCCCCGCCACCGTTACATCTTTGCACGTGATGGATGCCGACGGCGGGAACGTCCGCTGTCTCTCGGAGGGACCGGTCAACGAGATGGCCCCCAGCGTGATGGACGACGGCCGGGTGATCTACACGAGGTGGGAGTACGTCGACAAGGGCTTCGGCAACGTGCAGAGCCTCTGGTCGATGCATCCCGACGGCAGCCATTCGGCCCACGTGTACAAGAGCGACCTCGTCTTGCCGGCCGGGCTGATCGATGCGCGCAGCATACCCGGAAGCAGTCGGATCGTGTCGATTGGCGCGCCGCACTGCGGGCTGTCGGTCGGCCCCGTCGTGCTGGTCGACAACAGCATCAACCGACACACGCCAGCGGGGATGACCAACCTTACGCCCGAATTGGACTATCCGGGCATGAGCCCTCATCCAAGCGGAGGGAGGTTCGGCTACTTCAAAGAGCCCTATCCGCTGTCGGAGAAGTGCTTCCTCGTCTCGTACAATCTCCCTCCCCGCGACCACGCAACGGGTTACGGGATCTACGTGTTGGATGCGTGGGGCAATCGCGTCGAACTCTACCGGGACCCGAACATCTCCTGCTTCCAGCCTACCCCCCTGCGGCCGCGCCGCAAGCCCACGGTGATTCCACGCCTCGCCTGGCAGAGCGAGACGGGAAAAGAGGCGATGGGCACGCTGTTCATGCAGGACGTGTACCAGGGGATGACGGGGATCCAGCGCGGAAAGGTCAAGTACTTGCGGGTGATGGAAGCCATCGGCGTGTCCTGGGATGACGGGTGGCGGTCGGGTCAGCAGGGCGACGGCGCGGGCTTGCAGGCATCGGCGGTGAGCCTTCAGTGCGACGTCAACCTCAAGAAGACCCACGGGATCGCCACGGTCCACGAAGACGGATCCGCCCACTTTACCGTGCCGGCCGAGAAGAACCTTTTCTTCCAGGCGCTGGATGAGAACTACATGGAATTGCAGCGGATGCGGACGTTCGTGAACTTGATGCCGGGCGAGACGAGATCCTGCATCGGGTGCCACGAGCACCGCACCTCGGCTCCACCGCTGCAAGCCGGCCGACCGATGGCCTTGAACAGCCCAACCGAGACGCTCCGCCCTCAGCCCGGCGACACAGGCCCTCGCTCCGTGCACTACGCCCTGGACATTCGCCCGATTCTGGACAAGCACTGCGTCGGCTGCCACGGCGGTAAAGAGCCCCGCGGCGAGTTGGACCTTTCCGGTGAGCTGACCACGCTCTATGACCGCTCCTACGAGAACTTCATCAAGAAAGGGTTGGTCAGCTACCTCAACGACGGGACCGGCGCCGCCTGCGTCGCGCCCGAGCAGCCGCTCACGTTCGGGTCGCACCGGAGCCGGTTGGTCGAGCGGATTCGCGAGGCGCCCTGCAAAGCGAATCTCACTCGCGAGGAGTTCATCAAGATCGTCACCTGGATCGACGCCAACACCCCGTACTACGGTACCCATGAGGGCAAGAAGAACCTGAAGTGGAAGGACGACCCGGACTTCCGGCCGCTGCCGCTGGCCGGGAAGTAGAACAGCCGGTTACACGTGTTGTATGGAGGCTCCTTTACTCCTTCTTTGCTCCCACCTCCGGCGCCAGCACCACGCGAAAACCGAGGATCGCATAGCCTCAGACGTCGGGCCGGAACTGGTAGCGACTCGCCGAGCGGATGAAAAGATAAACCACCGAGTCGGACAAAAAGGGGGGACAAAAAGGGGACATTCTAGTTTTTCGCCTCCTTGCGAGGTCGGCCACGGGGGTGGAGCGTGAATTCCAGGCCCAGCCGCCGCGCCGTCACCCGCGCCCAGGACTCCTCGCCCCACGGCGTTCCCCGAACCACGCTCCGCCGCACACCTGCCAACTCCCGCTCGGTCAACGGATCGTTCACCCACCGCCGCCAGGGGCGCGGTAGCGCCACCGGGCCATCCAGAAGCCACGGCGGCCACGCCTTGCCCTCGCGCACGGCCGCACTCGACCACTCCCAGTCCTCCGCGCGCTTCACCAGGCCGGCCCGCACCGAGCCGCGCGAGCCGAATCGTCCTCGCCCTTGGCCTGCTTCGCGAGCGCCCGACGCAACTCCGCGAGCATCGGCACGTCTTTGCGATGGTCGCCCTTCTCGACGAGCGCCGCGCACTGCTCGACCGCTTGACGGATCGCCTGGCGACGGGTCTGCGACTCGAGGGGCGAAGGACTTGAGCCGCGCGCAGCCGGACCTTGCACCGTGGCCAGAAAAGGGAACACCGCGAGAGAGATGACAAGCACCCAGCCCGAGCCGGACCAGCGATGAACCGCCTGACCCACCCCACCCCCCCCTTATTGAAAGGTACTACTTCTCCTCTCCATTGATTGCCATCAGAGCATACCCGACCTGCCCGAATGATATCAAGGAAAAAATCGGATGTGTCAGGAAATTCCTGGGGGGGCCGGCCTGGGACATCGCCGGCGGATAGCAGACACGGCGGATAGCAGACGGGAACCAAAACGCTTGTCCCCGGCCGGCGGGTGTGCTAGGCTCTAGTGTCTGATAAATCGCGCGGTGGCCCCGCCCCGGCGGGTAAACTTCCCAGGCCACCGCGTATGGCACGGAAGGCGGTGGCGGCCTAGAAAGGCCGCCACCCGAGAACATTCTGGATTTATCAGACAGAGCCTAGATAGCGATTCCAGCGGACCCGTCCAGCAGGAAAGGAACGCTGTGCCGACCCCTGCTTCCCGAGGCCCCGCGGCGCCCGACGAGTCGGCCATTCGCCGAAGGGTCGCCGACGCCGGCCAGGAACACGTCCTGCGGTTCTGGGACGACCTCGATGCCGGCGGCCGACGGCGCCTGCTCGCGGAACTCGCCGAGGTGGACTTCGAGGAAGTCGGGCGACTCGTCCGCGAACTCCTCGAAGGAAGCCGCGGCCTCGAGTTGCCGAAAGACCTCCAGCCCGCGCCCTTTGTCCCCCTTCCGGCGAGCGAAGCCGACCGGCGCCGACACCGCGAGATGCGCGACCTCGGCGAAACGATCCTGGCCTCCGGCCGCGCGGCCGCACTCACCGTGGCGGGCGGCCAGGGGACGCGCCTCGGATACGAGGGCCCGAAGGGGGCCTTTCCGATCGGGCCGGTGTCGGGGCGGACGCTGTTCCAGATTTTCGCGGAGTCCATTCTCTCCGCCCGCCGGGCCAGCGGCGCCCCGATCCCCTGGTACATCATGACCAGCCGCGCCAACGACCGCGAGACGCGGGATTTCTTCGAGGCCCACAACTACTTCAACCTGCCCCGGGGCGACGTCCGGTTCTTCGTCCAGGGGATGATGCCCGCCGTCGATTTCGCCGGCAAACTCCTCCTGGCGGACCGCGACCGCCTGGCCTGGAACCCCGACGGGCACGGCGGAACGCTGCGGGCCCTCGCGCGGACCGGCATGCTCCAGGACATGGCGGACCGCGGCATCGAGCACATCAGTTACTTCCAGGTCGATAACCCCCTCGTGCCGCCGCTCGACCCCGTCTTCCTGGGGTTCCACGCCGACGCCGGGAGCGAAATGTCCAGCAAAATGGCCGGCAAACGCGACGCCCACGAAAAACTGGGCCACTTCTGCCTGAGCGGCGGACGTCTCGTCGTCGTCGAGTACAGCGACATGCCCGACGAACTGGCCGAGGCACGCCAGCCCGACGGCCGGTTGCGCTACGAAGCCGGCAGCATCGCCATCCACATCCTCGCGCGGCCGTTCGTCGAGCGGCTGACCGCGTCGGCCGAGTTCGCCCTCCCCTTCCACCGCGCCCGGAAAAAAATCCCGTATGTGGACGCGAGCGGCAGGCCGCATACGCCCGGCCAACCGAACGGCATCAAGTTCGAGATGTTCATCTTCGACGCCCTGCCCAGGGCCAAGAACCCTCTGGTCCTCGAGATCGACCGCTCGCGCGAGTTCAGCCCCGTCAAGAACGCCGATGGCGAGGACAGCCCCGCCACCGCCTGCCGCGACATGGTCGGCGCCGCCGCCGCCGACCTTGAATCGGCCGGCGTTCCGATTCCCCGCGGACCGGACGGCGAGCCGAAGTTCCCCGTCGAGATCAGCCCCCTGGCCGCCCGCACGGCCGAAGAACTGCGCGACCTGGTGCGCCGACGCCGACTCAACGCCGTCCGCAGCCCCCTTTACCTCGGCCCCCACGACGCTTGATGGCCGTACGCCAACCTTAGAGCGTTTACCCAATGACAACCCAGCACTTCCGCCACTTCTGTAGCGCGGGGGTTCATCCCCCGCGCACAAAGATCGCGGGGCACAAGGCCCCGCGCTACAAACTGGTTTCATAATTTAAGGGTGGCGGGTCTCCCGACCCGCCACCCCAAGGAAAACGCGGTGGGTCAGGAGACCCACCGCGCACGAAAAGAGGTTGTGAAACCAGTCCTAAAGAATCAACATTGCATCGCCATAACTGTAAAACCGGTAGCCGGCGCGTATCGCCTCCGCGTAAGCCGCCAGGACGTGTTCGCGGCCGGCGAACGCGCAAACAAGCGCCAGGAGCGTCGTGCGCGGCAGGTGAAAGTTCGTCACGAGCGCGTCCACGACGCGGAACCGATAGGGCGGGTAGATGAAGAGGCGAGTCCGCTCTCGGGCCTCGCGGACGCCCCCGCCTTCCGCCGCCGACTCCAGCGCCCGGACCGTCGTCGTGCCGACGGCGACGACGCGCCGACCCTCGGCCCGGGCGCGGTTGATCGCCCCGGCCGACTCCGCCGAAATCTCAAAATGTTCCTCGTGCATCCGGTGCTCCGCCAGCCGAAGCGCGCGGATGGGCTGAAACGTGCCGAGGCCCACGTCGAGCGTCACGCGCGCGGATTCGATGCCCCGCTCCGCCAGACGCACGAGGACTGCCGGCGTGAAGTGGAGGCCCGCGGTCGGGGCGGCGACGGCCCCATCGCGGCGAGCATAGACGGTCTGGTAGTCCGCCCGATCCAGCCGCAGCCGCGGATCATCCGGCCCGGAGCGGCGGATGTAGGGCGGCAGGGGCGGCCGACCGATCGCCTCCAGGAGCACGAGGGCCTCCACGTCGCCCCGCGGCCGGACGCGCCAGACGCCGCCCCCGCCCTGCTCCGTGAGTTCGACCTCGGCCCGCACGTCGCCGGCGGCATCGACGAGGCCGAGCGTCTCGCGCAGTCGGAGACGGCCCCGGCCCGCGAGGAGCACTTCCCACTCGCCGCCTTCCAGGGCCCGCAGGAAACAACCCTCGATGCGGGCGCCGCTGGAGCGGCGGGCGGTGAACGCCGCCGGGATCACCCGCGCCTCATTCAGAACCACCAGGTCGTCCGGCCGCAGAAGGTCCGAGAGTTCGCCGAAACGCCGGTGCGAGACCTCGCCCGTCCGGCGGTCCAGGACGAGCAGGCGAGCCGCGTCGCGCGGCCGGGCGGGTTCCTGTGCGATGCGGTCGGTCGGCAAATCGTAATCGAAATCCGAAAGGTTCGCTTCTTCGCCGGCCACACGGGGCTCCTGAACGGACGCGACCGATTGTAGAGCCGAGGCACCCCGGCTGCAACGGGAGAGGCCCTTGCTTGACACCCCCTCGGCCGAGGGCCTACAATCGCGGCCGGTCGGGAATGCCGCGCGGCTCGTAATAGCCCGGCAAGGGGAGACGGTGGCTTACCTGCGTCAGCAACTCGTCTGGGCGGGCCAGTACGCCGCCCTCCGCGTCGTCGAGATGCTCTTGCAGTGTTTTCCCATCGACGCGAACCTGGCGACGGCCCGATGGGTCGGCCGCCTCTTGTACCTGGTGGACCGCCGCCACCGACAGGTCGCCATCGAAAACCTGCGCGCCAGTTTCCCCGGCGCGAGTCCGCGGGCCATCCGCCGCATGGCCCGCCGATCCTTCGAGCACATGATTATGGTCGGCGTCGAGTTCCTCTGCCTCACGCGCCTCATGCAGTTCAACAGTTACTTCCGCCATATCGAACTCGGGTTGAACCTCGACCGGTTTATCGACCTGGTGTCCTCGAACCGGCCGTGCCTCATCGTGGGCGGCCACTTCGGCAACTGGGAGATGAGCGCCTACGGAATGGCCGC
Organism: Planctomycetota bacterium; assembly: GCA_026387035.1. Lineage (NCBI taxonomy): Bacteria > Pseudomonadati > Planctomycetota > Planctomycetota bacterium. The sequence continues at coordinate 11,654 of JAPLMM010000094.1, read as the reverse complement.
CATGGGGTTCCCCACGACCTCCGTCGGCCGGCCGCTCGACAATCCCTACCTGGACCGCCACGTGAAAAAGATCCGCGAGTTCTCGGGCCAGCGGATCCTCTCGAAGTACGGCATGACGCCCGAGGCGTTCGAGCACCTCGAGGCCGGGACGCGCCTGGCGTTCCCCGCCGACCAGGACGCCGGCCGGCGAGGCTTCTTCGTCGAATACTTCGGCCGCAAGGCGTCCGTCTACAAGAGCATCGCGTACCTGGCGCTCGAGTCGGGGGCGCCGATCGTCGTCGGCGGCGCGTACCGCACGGGCCCGCGGTTCCACTACCACGGGGTCGTCACCGACATCATCGACCCGGCCGAGTACGAGAAAGGCGTGGACGGCGCGATGGCGATCACGCAGCGGTTCACGTCGGCCCTCGAGCGCCTCGTGCGGATGGCGCCGGACCAGTACCTCTGGGTCCATCGCCGATGGAAGACGCGCCCGCCGGAGGAACGCAAGGCGGCAGGCGCTCCGGCGCAAACGGCGCCCGGCGTGTAATCACGCCTCCCGGCCACGGCGCCCGGCGTGTAATCACGCCGGGCTAAATAAAAATAACGATGCGCGCCATGTGCCTTTTATTTAGCCCCCGGTGAATACACCGGGGGCGCCGTGGTACCGGCAATTACGCCCCGTGCTCACCCGCGATCCGAGGGCAAAAAGGATGGCGAAGTGCCACTACGGCGCTTCGCCGCGGAGGCGGCGCTGGCGGGACTCCGAAATGCCTCCGAGCAGGAGAACTACGCCCGCCGCCGGCCAGAGGATGAGGCCGGCGAAAATCGGCCACGTCCCCTCCGGCCAGCCGTCCACCCCGAGCCGCATCGCGCTGGCCACAGGACTAATCTCCAGCAGGCGTGGGAAATCCATATTGAGCGTCTCGCCTGCGGCGTAAGCGATCATCAAAGGCCCGGCACAGGCGAGGATCGCGGCCGCGATCAGCCAGCACCCGCCGACCGGGCCCATCCCCAGGTACGCCGCCCGAATCCCCAGGCCGAGAACCGAGAGCGTGCCGATTGCGGCCGCCAGCGGACCCGCCGACGGCGCCCACGCGCCGACCGACCACGCCACCAGCGCGAACGGGACGGCCAAGGCAAAAAGCATCACGAGTTCCAGGAGGCTGAGGGCAACCGCCCGGGCCGAGAGGCCGGCCGAAGGGGCCGCCAGCGCGGACCAGAAGGGCCAAACCGCCGTCACGAAGAATGCGGCCGCCGCCAGGAGCGCCGCGGGGGCGGCCCCGGCCGTCAACCAGAAAGGCCGCACGTCAACGCGCGGCGCGACCAGGAGCGCAGGGGCCAGGAACACCAGCAGCCAAAGGCACCAGGCGAAGGGGAGGAGGACCCGCGAGGGGTTTCGGCGAACGGGCGCCGGGCCGTCGCTGGGGCGCGGCGCGGTGGCAGGCCGCTCAGCCATCGGTCAACTCCGCAGGCGGTTGCTGTCCGCGGTCGAACGGCGTCCGATCGCCTCGTTCGGAATGTCGATGTAGGACAGCACGCCGTCGATGCGCCCTTCGAGGCGGTCGTACACGAAATCGAGGTATCCGACTTTTTCGGCCGGCGACTTTTCCTGGAGGCGTTCGGCTTCGGGCGTCGGCGCCTTGCCCCACTTAATCTGCGTGTGGTTTTCCGTGTAGAGCGCGATTTCGGTGTCGCGGGTGTCGCGCCGGCCGCCGAAGTTTGAAACGTCCACCGTCGTCAGGCCGAACTTCTCGCGGCGCGATTGCACCGCATCCGCCACCCGGACGCCCGATTCGAGCGCGGGCGTCGCCCAGAGGCGGCCAGGCTCCGGCGGCGATTCGCGGCAGCCCATGATGACCAGCAGCCGCACCTCGCCCAACTTCGGCTCGCGATAAACGCCCGGCAGGCGGACCGCCCGGCCGTCCACCAGGTAAAAGCCGTCGCGGCCGCTGACCTGCACAAACGCGACCGGCCGGCGAAACTTCAGACGCACCTCCAGCGGCGGACCCTTACCGGTCACGCGCGGGTCGCGCTTCACCACCGATTCCACGCGCTCGACCCACACGCACCGCTCGTAGGCCCGCGCCACGCGCGCCGCGATCGTCGGGTCGAGCAGGCTGAAGCGCTCGGGCAACTCCCGCGTCACGTCGAGTTCCGCGAGGATGGCGGGCGTCATCCATTCCGGGCCGGCCACGAGGCGCAGGCTCTCGCGCGACACCTGGTACTCCGGGGCCGCGCGGACGGTTTCGCCCATCCGCATAAAGCCGTAGCCGACGGCGCCGCAAACGGTCGCCGCCGCGGCGGCGGCCAGCAGGCTCTTGAGGATGGCCCGCCCGACACCCCCGCCGCTCGGGAGCCGTCCGTATTGCGTTTTCCTGCGTTGGGCCACGCTCGCTCTCCTATTTGTTACCGAACACCGCGCTCGCCTTCGGCTCGCGGCTAAACGTGACGACGCGCGAAGTCTACGTTTTCGGCGCCGTCCGGCACCGCTCGCACGCCAGGGCTACCACGCGCTCGCACAGCCGGCCGAACGCGAGGCCCGCCCGCGCCGCCGCTTTCGGCACCAGGCTGTGCGCGGTGAAGCCGGGAATCGTGTTGACCTCGAGGACCTGGGGCTCGCCGCCGGGCGGCAAAATCAGGTCCACGCGCGAAAGGTCCCGGCAACCGAGCGCGGCGTGGGCGGCCAGCGCCACCTCGACGACCCGCGCCTCCGTCTCCGCCGGCAAACCGTGATCGAAAACGTACTGGGTGTCGTCCGACACGTACTTGGCCTGGTAGTCGTACCATCCTTTCGGCACGCGGATTTCGATGACCGGCAGGGCGTCGCGCCCCACGATGCCGACGGTCAGTTCGCGCCCGACGATGCGGCGCTCGAGGAGCGCCTTTTCGCCCCGGGCCCAGACCGGCTGCGCGGCCCGTCGCACCGACGCGAGCGAATCGCACATCGCCACGTCGATGCTCGACCCATCAGCAACGGGCTTGACGACCAGCGCCGGGCCGAGCGCGTCGAACGCCTCGCGCAAGGATGCCTCGTCGCCGGGCGCCGCCTGGCGAAACGCGGGCGTCGGCACGCCGGCCTCGGTGAACCGCTGCTTGGCGGCCGTCTTGTCCATCGCCAGGCGGCTCGCCTCGGGCCCGCTGCCCGTGTAGCAGACGCCGAGACGTTCCAGTTCCTCCTGGATCCCGCCGTCTTCGCCCCATTCGCCGTGGAGCGCAAGGAAAGCGACGCCAATGCCCCGGACGAAGTCCGGCGTAAGGTCGCCCGGCCGGACGTCGCAGGGTCGGACGTCGTGGCCGAGGCCCTGGAGCGCTTCGGCCACCATCCGGCCGCTCTCGAGGCTGACGGCCCGTTCGCGCGAACACCCGCCCATCAGGACGCCGATGGTCAGCGTCCCCGGCCTAAGTCTCATCTGGATCCGGGCCTCCTTCACAGCGGCGGCTTCGGCCAAACTTCAATCTCCAATTCCAGGTCCACGCCCATGCGTTCCCTGACGGTCGTGCGGACCTTCTGGATGAGGGCCCAGATGTCGGCGGCTTTCGTCTTCGCGGGGTCCTTGACGATGATGTAGTTGGCGTGCTTGTGGGAGACGACGGCGCCGGCGACGGACTCGCCTTTCAGGCCCGCCTGGTCAATGAGCGCGCCGGCGGCCATGCCGCGGGGGATTCTTGAACGTACAGCCGGCGCTCGAGGCGCTGGTGGGCTGGGTGTTGCGTTTGGCCATCCAGATTTTTTTCATCCGGGCGAGGATCGCGCGCGGGCTGTCCGGCATGAGGCGCAACTCCGCCTCGAGGATGAACCGTGCGGAAATGTTGCTCCAGCGATAGGCGAACTCGAGGTCCTCCCGCTCGCGGTAGAACGTTTCGCCGTGGACGTCGGTGACCTTGACGCGTTCGACGCTTCGGCCGATGTCGCCGAAGATGCCGCCCGCGTTCATCCGCACCGCGCCGCCGACCGTGCCCGGAATGCCAACCAGGCACTCAATCCCCGAGAGGTGCGCCCGTGCCGCCTCGTGAACCACTTTCTGGATGAGGGCGGCGGCGCCGGCGCAGACGAGGTCGTCCTGAATGGCGATCTGGCCGAAGCCGTCGCGGTCCAGTTGAACGACGACGCCCGGCACGCCTTCGTCCAGGACAAGGATGTTGGACCCTCGGCCGATGGCGCGGACCTCCAGGCCGTGCTTCTCGCATTGCACGAGCAGGTCGTGCAGTTCTTTCTCGTTGCGAGGGCGGGCGAAGTGCTCGGCCGGCCCGCCTACGCCGAACGTCGTCATTTCGCCGAGGGGAAAATCCCGCTGGACGATTGGCTCGAGCCCTTTGAAGATATCCATCATGTGCCCTCTCGGTTGGCCCGGCGGGTCGGCTCGCGGCGCGTCGGAGCCGAACCCCGCTCCAGGTCCGCCAGGAGCGGCGCGCCCAGCCGCCAGACGTCGCCGGCCCCCATGACCGTCAGGACGTCGCCGGCGGCGAGACTCTCGACGAGGTACCGCCGAATCGAATCGAAGGATTCCATGTAGAGGGCGTCGGCCCCGAGTCCCTGGATCTCCCCGACCAGGTCCTGGCTGCGGACGGCCTGGCGCTCGAGTTCGCTGTCCCGGACGAAGTAGATGTCCGGCACAATGACCTTATCGGCCAGGACGAGGGCCCGCGCAAAATCTTTCAGGAGAAACCGCGTCCGGCTGTACTGGTGGGGCTGGAAGACGACCCAGAGGCGTTTCGGCTCGAAGCGCTGCCGAACCGCCCGCAGCGTCGCCATAATCTCGGTCGGGTGGTGGGCGTAGTCGTCCACGACGGTGACGCCGGCCGCCTCGCCCAGGACCTCGGTTCGCCGCCTGGCGCCCTCGAAGGCCCCAAGGGCCTGGACGACGGCCGGCGCGGGCGCCCCCGCCCAATGGCAGAGGGCGACGGCCGCCAGGGCGTTCAGCACGTGGTGCTGCCCCGGAATCCGGAGCCGGACGGAGCCGTAGAGGTCCCTGCCGCGATAGACGTCGAAGGCGAATCGTCCGCGGTCGGCTTCGAGGTTTTCGGCCCGCCAGTTCCACTGGCCGCCGATGCCGAAGGTCTCGACGGTCGCCCGGGCGCTCTCGGTCAATTGGGAAAACGCCAGGTCCGTGCCGGTCACGACGAGCCGCCCGCCGGGCGAGACGCGCGAGGCGAAGTCGGCGAAGGCCTCGCGGATCTCCGCCAGGTCGCGGTAATAGTCCAGGTGATCCTCCTCGACGTTGAGGATGCAGGCCGCCTGGGGCGCGAGGGCGAGGAACGACCGGTTGAATTCGCACGCCTCGACCACGAGGTGCGGCCCGGTTCCGGCGTGGGAGCCGCCGCCTCCGCAGGATGCTGCGCAGAGTTGAGGCACGTCGGCCCCGATGACGAAACTCGGGTCCAGACCGGCCTCGCGCAGGACGAAGCCGGTCATCGCGGTCGTCGTGCTCTTGCCGTGCGTCCCGGCGACGGCGATGCCGCGACGCAGTTCCATCAGCCGGCCGAGAAACCGCGCGTACTTTTCGACGGGGATTCCGCGGCTCCGGGCCTCCGCCAGTTCGGGGTTATCGGGGGGTACGGCGGCGCTCGAGACGACGCGTTCGGCGCCGGCCGGCACGTGGGCGCGGTCGTGGCCGACGTGAACTTGCGCCCCGAGTCGGCGGAGGCGGTCCGTCGCCGGGCTTTCCTTCCGGTCCGAGCCGGACACCTCGCCGCCCTCCATGAGGACGAACTCCGCCAGGCCGCACATGCCGCAGCCGCCGATCCCGACGAAATGGATTTTTCGTCCGGCGTAGGGTTTGGTCGGCAGGGAAGGATTCCGTTCGGCCATCGTTTCGCTCTCCGCGCGGAGTTTACGTTTCGCGGGCCCGGCTGTCAACGCCCGGGCCGTTCTTGTGCGCGGCGGGTCTCCCGACCCGCCGCGCCGACTCGGTTTCATCGCGCGGTGGGTCGGGAGACCCACCGCGCAAAGGCTCAAGCGGCGCTGTAGGATTAGTCATCTCGTTCCGCGGCCGGCGCGGATACCGGCGTGGCGGCGTTCGGCGACGCCATCGGCCAGTTCGAGCAGGGCGCCGGCGACCGTGTCAGCGGCCTCGGGGCGTCCGGCCGCGCGGGCCCGGCCGGCCAGTTCGCGTCGGCGGCCGTCGTCGGCCATCAGCGATTCCAGCGCCGCCGCCAGGTCCCGCCACGTCGCCGGATCGCCGGGCCGATCCTCGACAACCACGGCCGCGCCCATCGCCTCGACCGCCCGCGCCTGGTGCATCTGGTGCTGGTCCCGATGAAAGGGATACGGCATGAAGACGGCCGGCAGGCCGACGGCCAGGAGTTCGGCGATGGTGGAGGCGCCGGCCCGCGCGACGGCCAGGTCGGCGGCGGCGTAGGCGAGGCCCATGTCGTGCTCGTACGCCCGCACCGCCGTGGGAACCCGGATGCCGCGGTACGCCTCCGCGACCTGGGCGTGGTCCAGTTCGCCCGTCAGGTGGAGCACCTGCCAGCCCTCGGGCAGGCCGCGGTCCTTGAGAAGGGCCACGAGGCTGCGGTTCACGGTTTGGGCGCCGCTCGAGGCGCCCGTCACGAGGAGCGTCCGGCGGGCGGCGTCCAGGCCGAAGCCGGCCAGGGCTTTCGCGCGGTCGCGCCCCAGGACGCTCGCGCGGACCGGACAACCGGTAAGCCGCGCGGCATCGCCGAGTGCCTCGAGGGTCGGCTGGAACTGGCAGAAGACGGCGTCGGCGCGGCGTGCGAGTCGGCGATTGGCACGCCCGGGGATGATGTCCGGGTTCAGAATGGCCGTCGCGGCGCCGTACTTCTGGCCGACGCGGACGGGCGCGTAACTGCCGTAGCCCCCCAGACCCAGCACGACGTCCGGGCAGAATTCGCGGAAGCGGCGTCGCGCGTGGTTTCCCGCGAGGACCAGGCTGATGACAAACCGGGGCCATGACCACGGCGAGCGCGGGCGAAAGGGGCGCGAATCGATCGGCGTGACGGGCAGGCCCCTGCCCCGGAGGATTTTGGAGTCCATCTCGCCCCGCGTGCAGGAAAAGGCGATGGAGGTTTCCGGCCGCCGCCGAAGAATCGCCTCGGCCACCGCGAGGCCCGGGTACAGGTGGCCTCCGGTCCCGCCGCCCGCCAGGAAGATTCGCCGTCCGCTCTCACGCATCGTGCCCGCATCCCGGAATACCGTTCCGGCCGATTCCTTGGTTAACGCCCGTAGCAGGTGCGCCGGCGAACGAGGAGCGACGGACCGGACGCGGCGCCCGTCCAGAGAGGCCGTCCGGGCGATCCGCCGCTGCGCGCGACCGACGCGATCAGACCCGCCGCCAGGCTCATCATCACCAGCCCCGAGCCGCCGTAACTGATGAACGGCAGGCCGATGCCCTTGGCGGGCAGCGCGCTGGTCGCGACGCCGATGTTCATCACCGCCTGAAGGCCGATCGTCAGCAGGGCCCCGGTGGCGAGGAAAAATCCGAAGCGGTCGGGCGCCCGGCGGATGGCCCGGCCGGCCCGCCAGACGAATACGCCGAAGAGACCCAGCACGAGAATCGCCCCCACCAGGCCCATCTCCTCGCAGAGGACGGAGAAGATGAAGTCGGTTTCGCATTCCGGGATGTAGAACTTCTGGACGCCGGCGCCGATCCCGACGCCGAAGAAGCCGCCACGCCCGATCCCCATGAGGCTCTGCGTGATGTGCCAGCCGGCCCCGTCCTGGTGGGCCCAGGGATCGAGGAACGCGATCAGCCGTTCCCACCGGTACTCGACACGGACCACCGTGAGCCAGAAACCGAGCCCTGCGAACGGAAGCACCGTCAGAAAATGCCACCACCGGCAGCCGGCGATGAGGCAGAGGAGCAAGGCGACGAAGCCGACGAGGGCGGCCGTGCCGAAGTCCTCCTTCACAATGAGGGCGCCGACGAGGCCGATCGCCCCCATCGCCGGCAGGAACGAGCGCGGGAAACTCCGCGCGTCGGCCTTCGGTCGGCTGAAGAAGTGCGCCAGGAAAATGACGAGCCCCACCTTCGCCAACTCCGAGGGCTGAAAACTCACGCGCATCCCCGCCACGGCGACCGAAAACCAGCGCCGGGCTCCGTTGACCGGGTCGCCGAAAAGCAGGACCAGGCCCAGGAGGCCGACCGTGCCGACGAAGATCGCCGCCGCCAGCCAGCCGCGGTTCAGCCAGTGGTAAGGCACGCACGCCCCGAACGCCATCGCCACGATCGCAATCGGCAGGAAAAGCAGGTGCCGTACGAAGTACGACCCGCCGCCCCCGGGGTCGACGGAGCGGCTGGCGCTGTAGACCATGAGGACGCCGAACGCCATCAGCGCCAGGACCACCATGACGAGGACCCGGGCCTCGGGGATCGGCCGGTCGGTATTGTCATAGGACAATGCGTGTGCGCCTGCGGCCATCGTTCGCCTCCCGCCTGGAATCCATCACCTGAGTTTCAGCGTCGCGAGCGCCATGGCGGCAAACATGGCGCCCAGCAACCAGAAACGAACCACCGTCTGCGTCTCGGTCCAGCCTTTCAATTGAAAATGAAAGTGCATGGGGCTCATCAGGAGGATGCGCTTGCCGCCCGTGAGTTTGAAGTACGCGACCTGGCCGATGACGCTGAGGGCCTCCAGAACAAAGATGCCGCCCGCGACCAGGAGCAGCAGTTCCTGGCGCGTCGCCAGGGCCACGTAGCCGATCGCCCCCCCGAGCGCCAGGCTTCCCGTGTCGCCCATGAACACCTGCGCGGGCGAACAGTTGTACCAGAGGAACCCCAGGCTCGCGCCCAAGAGCGCGCCGCAGAAGACGGCCAACTCCCCCACCCCGGGCACGTAGGGCACGAACAGGTACGCCGAGTAGTCCACCCGGCCGGCTATGTAACTGATGGCGAGGAACACGGCCGTGGGAGGCGTCATGCTCCCGATCGCCAGGCCGTCCATCCCGTCCGTCAGGTTGACGGCGTTGCTCGTGCCCGCGACGACCAGGATCGCGATGCCGAAGAACCCCCAGAACCCGAGCAGAATGGGAAACTTGTAGAACGGCAGATTCAGCGCGATGCCGCGCTCGTCGCTCTCCGGCAGGCGAATCGTGTCCTTGCCCACCTGGTGCAGGAAGAACGCCAGGAGCATCGCCAGGGCGATCTGAAAGACCAGTTTCTCCCACATCCTCAGGCCGTCGCGGTTCTTCTTGACGAGTTTCAGGTAATCGTCCACCCCGCCCAGCACGCCGAGCCACACCACCGTCACCAGCCCGAGAAAGACGTAGAAGTTCTGAATGTCGGCCCAGAGGACGGTCGCCAGAAGGACGGCCGGCAGGATCAGCAGGCCGCCCATCGTCGGCGTGCCCGCTTTCGAGGCGTACATGCGGTCTACGACTTCGTGCTTGAAGTCCACCGCGCCGCCCACCTTCAGCCGACGCAGCAACCGGATGACCGGCGACTCGAACGCCATGCACAGAAAGAAACTCGTCACCACCGCGAACGCCATCCGAAATGTCTGATACCGGAACACATTCGTGTACCGGTCCAGGCCGTGCGCGTGCAAAAACTCCACGACCGTCTGGACCTTGAAGATCAGCCAGTAGATCATCTCGCCTCTCCCGTGCATCCCACGGAGCCTTCGGGCCGGCCGCGGCGCTGACCCAGTTTCGCCGCCGCCCCCGAGGGCTCACTTGAGTCCCGCCCGCGCCACGAGCGGGGGTGGAAGACCGCCTTCCAACCGGTGGGATGTCCGTCTATCATTTCGCTGGTTCTCCGGCCGGCGCGGCCGCGGCGGCGATCGCCTCGACCACGCGCTCCATTCCGATCGCCCGCGATCCTTTGACGAGGACCACGTCGCCCCGCTCGACCGTCTTCGCCGCATCGGCCGAGGCGAGGTCCGCGCTCGCATAGGTTGAGACGGCATCCCCGGCCAGGCCGGCCTCGACGGCGGCCCGCGCCGTCGCCCGCGTCTCGGTTCCCACGCAGACGAGCCGCTGGACGCCCGCTTCCGCAATCTCGCGCCCGAGGGCCGCGTGCGCCGCGGCGCTGTGCGCCCCCAGTTCCAGCATGTCGCCGCAGAAAAACACCTTTCGCCGCTCCGGCCAGAGCGCCAGCAGCCGAAGCGCCGCCCGCATGCTCTCCGGATTGGCATTATACGCGTCGTTCACCACGAGGACGCCGCCCGCTTCCTCGACCGCCAGACGCATGGGCGGCGGGCGAAAGTCTCGCAGCGCTTCGGCCGTCGCCTCGAACGGCACGCCCACCTCGCGCGCCACCGCCGCCGCCGCCAACGCCAGCAGCGCCTGGTGCTCCCCCGGCACGGGGAGGGCGAACCCGACGCCCGCGCCCGCCTTCGCCCCGGCCGCGACAGCCGTGAACTGGATGCTCCGGTCCGTCTGAATCAGGTCCTCCGCCCGCAGGTCCGCCCCCTCGCAGCGGCCGAACGTCACGACCCGGGCCCGGCACCGGCCGGCCATGGCCGCCACACGCGGATCGTCGGCGTTCAGGACCGCCAGGCCCTTCGGCGTCAGCGACTCGACGAGCGCCCCCTTCTCCGCCGCCACGCCCTCGAGCGACCCGAGGCCTTCCAGATGCGCCGACCCCACCAGCGTCACCGCTCCGATGGTCGGCTCGGCCATCGCCGACAGCCGCGCAATCTCTCCCGGCGCGTTCGTGCCGAACTCGCAAAGCACAAACTCGTCGTCCTCCTCCGCGCCGAGAAGCGTGAGCGGCACGCCGATGAGGTTGTTGAAACTTTTCGGCGGCTGCCGGCCTTTCAGGCGCCGGCCGAGCACCTGCCCCACCATCTCCTTCAGCGTCGTCTTGCCGCAGGAACCCGTGATGGCGATGACGGGGCATTTCAGCCGCCTCCGCGCCGCCCGCGCGAGCGCCCCCAGCCGCGCGTCCGTCCGGCCCAGCGCGTCGAGCGATTCCGGCCGGTCGATGACCAGGCACGACGCCCCGCGGCGGACCGCCTTCTCGAGGAAGGCGTGGCCGTCGAACCGCCGGCCGCGAAGCGCAAGGAACGTTTCGCCCGCCGCCAGGGCGCGCGTGTCCGTGACGATGCGCCTGGCCGGGGCGCCGGCCGACCCGGCTTCGCCAGGGCGTAGCCCCCCTTCGCCGGGGCGAAGCCCGGCCAGAATTTCTCCGCCGGTCGCCTCGGCGATTTCGCCCACCGTGAACTTCATCTCATACCCCGCTGCTCTGTTGCAACATGTCTTTGTTCCCCCTCTCCCCTTGTGGGAGAGGGTAGGGTGAGGGGGAAAGAAACGGCGAATGATGAACAAGGAATGCCAAACCGCAGAAGGATGAGGCAACAGCCCAACGGCCGACTACGGCCGGCGGTCTGGCTTTTCCCTTCGCCGTTCTGCGGTTCCTTGTTCGGCATTCATTATTCGTCGTTTTTTTCCCACCCTCACCCCTGCCCCTCTCCCATCAAGGGAGAGGGGATCGGAGCCCCGGCGCGCCGGGCGCCTTTTGCGCGGTGGGTGCGGAGACCCACCGCGCAAAACTTATCTGAACCCGCTTAGTATTTCGCGCGCGACCTCGCGGTCGTCGAACGGCTTGACGCCCTCGCGCGACTCCTGGTACGTTTCGTGGCCTTTGCCGGCGATGAGGACGGCGTCGCCTTCGGCCGCTTCGCGGATCGCCAGTTCGATCGCCCGCCGGCGGTCCAGTTCCGCCGTCGCCGCCGCGGGCGAAGAGAATCCCTTGAAAATCTCCTCCGCA
>JAPLMM010000093.1 GCA_026387035.1 Planctomycetota bacterium | reverse complement strand
GAGGAGGGCGTTGGCCGACTGGCCGTAGAGGCGCACGCTGAGTTCGCCGTCGGTGTTGTTGCGCAGGCCCTGGCCGAAGTGGTTGTGCACGAGGCCGTCGGCATAGTCATAGACAACCGAGCATACGTCTCGGCCGTCGCTGTTGGGATTCGCGCGGCCGATGCGCGACGCCCCCATGGCCGCCACCGGGCGCTTGCCCAGCACCCACACGGCGGCATCGATGGCGTGGATGTCGAAGTTGCCGATGTAGTCGCACCCCAGGGCCACGTCGTTCACCCAGACCAGGTGCTGGAGGCGGCTCTCGAGGGTGGCCGTCCTGGGCGGGTCGCCGAACCCGCCGCAGATGCCGGTCGTCACGACCTGGGCCAGGGGCCCCACGCCGCCCTCGCGGACGCGCTTGGCCACCTCGATGTTCACCGGGTCGGTGGGCATCTGGTAATCCACCAGGAAGCACCGCTTCTTCTCGGCGGCCCGTTTGCCGGCGGCCTCGATCGTCAGGGCCCCCGGGACGTCCACCGCCACCGGCTTGGCCATATACACGTGGCAGCCGGCGGCCGCGGCCGCCGCCGCGTGCTCCGGGAAGAAGTACGGCGGCGTCTCCAGGACCACGGCCTGGACCTTGCTCTCGATGAGTTTCCTGTAACCGGAGAGGCCGGAGAAGCGGCGGGCCTTCTCGACGCCAAGGGCCTCGCCGCCCGCCTCGGCTACCTGCGGGAAGTAGTCGGCGATGGCCGTGAACTGGTACCCGCCGTGTTTCTGGAAGAGTTTGGCGATCCATCCGCCGCGCCCCCCGTGGCCCACGATGCCGATCTCGACCTTCGAGTTGGCCTCCAGGCCGCGGACGGCACCCGGCTTCACGATGAGGAGTCCCGCGGTGGCCGCCGCCCCTGCCGCAGCCTTTAGAAACCCACGCCTGCCCATCCCGTCCGTTTTCGATTCTGCCATGGCTCGGTCCTTTCGTTGAGATGGCGCCGCCGCGGGCGGTCCGCCGTGAGGTCAGTCTTGCGAGTCCGGCCCGTCGGCGGGCGTGCGCCCGACCCCCAAAGAGTCCTTACCCCGAATTGCTCACGTATCCGCCGCGTAAAGAGCGCCCCGCCCGTGTGACCTCGGTCCGGATCGGGTCCCCGCGGGCGGAGTCCGCGGCTCGGTCCTATGCCTTCAGGCCGTCGAGGCGGCCGTCGAGTTTTTCGGTCGACTTGACCGTTTCTTCCCACGTCACGACCTTGCCGGTGTAGGCAGCCATGCGTCCCATGACGGTGATGAGGTTGCTCTGGACGCTGGGCGCAACGGTGGGGTTGTCGACCTTGCCGTTGCGGATCGAGTCGCAGAACGCCGCGATGTTGGCAATGGCGCCTTCCTGGTAGATGCGGGGGCTGGACCCGCCGCGGTAGAAGTTCTTGCCGCGGATGAGGACTTGCCCGCCGTACGCCGTCTCGAGCACGCCCTGGTCGCCGAACATGCGGTTCCGGATGCCGTCGGGCTGCGAGCCGTGCCCGGCGAACTGCCGCGAACTGAACGAGACGGCCACGTCGTCGGGATACTCGAAGGTCAGGACGAAGTGGTCCCAGCAGTCGCCCACGTCGACGCGGACCTTCCGGCCGCCCTTGCCCCAGGCCCGCAGCGGCGGGACCTGCAGGATCCAGTTCATCACGTCGAGGGTGTGGATGTTCTGTTCGGTGATGATGTCGCCCGAGAGGGCCTTGTCGAAGC
>JAPLMM010000092.1 GCA_026387035.1 Planctomycetota bacterium | reverse complement strand
GTTTAGCCGCGAGCCGGAGGCGAGCGCGCGCCGTTCGAGCGCCCGCGCGAACATATGACGTTCCCGCGCCGCCGCACGTCATTCTAAAAGCGCCGTCTCGGGCAACTCGCCGACGAGCGGCAGGCAGTAATCCCGGAACGTGGGGCAGACGTCGTTCGCGCCCGGACAGATATACTCCTTCGGCACCTCGCGGTTCTTCCCGGCCACCGCTTCGAGCGGGACGACCTCCGTGTGGATCTTGTACGCCCGGCCTTTCTCTCGCTTGATCGCCACGGAGCCGTTCGTGTTGCCTTTGCAGGCGGCCTTGACGGCGTCGCGCCCGACCAATCGCGCCTCGCGCGCGTCCGTCTTGCTCGCAAATCCGGGGAACGATCGCTGGAGATATCCGAACGTGTCGCCGCGCACCCGGCCGACGTCCATCACTTCCTTCACGCGGGCCGTCAGGTAATCCGCCAGCACGCCCGTGCCCGAGAGTTGGTAATGCCCGAAGGCGTCCTTCTTCGGCTTGCCGAGGATGTCTTTCCGGTCGTCCTTCAGGGCCTCGAAGAGCCGTTCGCCCGCGATGGCCGCCCAGAGGTTGCCCTCGGCGTCGCGGATGCCTTCGCTGACGGCCGCGACGCACCGGCCGTATTCTCCGACCGCTTGCCGGACGTCGGCTGTGAACTTCTCAATCGTGAAGGGCGCCTCGGGGAGGTAAATGAGGTGGGGCCCGTCGCCTTCCTTCCGGCGTGCGAGCATGGCCGAGGCCGTCAGCCAGCCCGCGTCGCGGCCCATGATGACGTCCACCTTGACGCCTGGAATGCTGCGGTTGTCCAGGTCGTCGCCGCGCACCGCGCTTGCGACGAACCTTGCGGCGCTTCCGAAGCCCGGCGTGTGGTCGTTCTCCATGAGGTTGTTGTCTATCGTCTTCGGGACGTGGAAGATGCGGAGTTCGTAATCCTCCCTCGCCGCGGCCTGGTTGATGAGGTGGGCCGCCAGGGCCGAATCGTCTCCGCCGATGTAGAAAAAGTACCGGATGCCCTCCTTCTTGAACTGCTCGAAGAGGCGCTGGCAATCCTCGGGTTTCGGCTTGTGCCGGACGCTGCCTAGGGCCGCCCCCGGCGTCGCCGCCACGCCCGCGAGGCGCTCTTTGCGCACCTTCGAGAGGTTGACGAAATCGCTCTCGAAAATCCCCTGGACGCCGTGACGCGCCCCGAGCAAGACCTTGATCTCCTGGTGCCGCCAGGCCTCTTCGATGATGCCCACGAGCGTCTGGTTGATGACGGCGGTGGGTCCGCCGGACTGGCCCACGCAGGCCTTGCCTTTAAGTTTCGTCGCCACGCCTCGCTCCTTCGCGCATCGTCCGGTTTCGTGCCCCCAAGGCCCGGTTATCCTTTTCAAACGGCGGCCGATTGTCAAGGCCTTTCGCCGCCCGGCGCCGGCGCGGCCCAGCGGTCGGACGGCGAGAATCCTTGACACGGTCCGCCTGGCGCGACACTATTCTCGAAACTCGGCCGGTCTGCGGGTGCGCGAGCACCTCCGCCGGCCGCACGCGTTAGGGGACATCCTGTGACGAAACGCACTCGCCGCGCCCGTTCCTCAAAAACCGCCTGCCCGGATTCCTCCGCGAGGCCCCCTGAAGCGACGCGCCTCGTCGGATTCGACAATTCGAAGTATCTCGACCAGCAGACCGCCGCCATCCTCGAACGTGTCGGACGCTCCGGCGACAAACTGTATCTGGAGTTCGGCGGCAAACTCCTCTTCGATTACCACGCCGCACGCGTCCTCCCGGGCTTCGACCCCAACGTCAAGATGCGCCTCCTCCAGCACCTCCGCGACCAGGCCGACATCCTCCTGTGCATCTTCGCCGGCGACATCGAAAGGAAAAAACTCCGCGCCGATTTCGGCATCACCTATGATGTCGACGTCCTCAAACTCATCGACGACCTCGGCGACTGGTCCATCGAGGTCCGCGCCATTGTCATCACGCGCTTCGACGCCCAACCCGCCGCGCAAATCTTCAAGAACAAACTCGAACGCCGAGGCGTCCGCGTCTACACCCATGCCGCCACGCGCGGTTACCCCACCGACATCGATACCATCACGAGCGACGCCGGCTACGGCGCCAACCCCTACATCGAAACCGAAAAACCCCTCGTCGTCGTCACCGGTCCGGGCCCGGGGAGCGGCAAACTCGCTACCTGCCTCTCCCAACTCTACCACGAGCACAAGCGCGGCCGCGGCGCGGGATACGCCAAGTTCGAAACCTTCCCCATCTGGAACCTCCCGCTCAAACACCCCGTCAACGTCGCCTACGAGGCCGCCACCGCCGACATCCGGGACTTCAACCTCATCGACCCCTTCCACCTCGAGGCGTACGGCAAGACGGCCGTCAACTACAACCGCGACGTCGAAGTCTTCCCCGTCCTGCGGCACATCCTCGAGCGCATCACCGGCGCGAAGTCCGTTTACCAATCGCCGACCGACATGGGCGTCAACCGCGCCGGCTTCGCCATTACCGACGACGCCTGCGTCTGCGAGGCCGCCCGCCAGGAAGTCATCCGCCGGTTCTTCCAGTACGCCTGCGAACATGCCATGGGTGTCGCCGCCCGCGAAACCGTCCAGCGCGTCGAACTCCTGATGGAAGAACTCGGCGTCCGGCCCGAAGGCCGCCGCGTCGTCGCTCCCGCTCGCCGGGCCGCCGACGAAGCCGCTCGCGCCGCCGACAAGGGCCACAAGGGCATCTTCTGCGGCGCCGCCATCGAACTGGCGGACGGCTCCGTCGTCACCGGCAAGAACTCGCCTCTCATGCACGCCGCCAGCGCCCTGGTGCTCAACGCCATCAAGGGCCTCGCCGGCATCCCCGACCAGATCCACCTCCTCAGCCCCGCCATTCTCGAATCCATCGCCGGCCTGAAGAAGAACATCCTCGCCTCGCGGAGCGTCAGCCTCGACCTCGACGAGGCCCTCATCGCCCTTTCCATCAGCGCCGCCACCAACCCCTCCGCTCAACGCGCCATGGAAAAACTGAAATCGCTCGCCGGATGCGAGGCCCACCTGACTCACATCCCGCGCCCCGGCGACGAGGCCGGCCTGAGGCGCCTCGGCATCCACCTCACGAGCGAACCCAACTTCTCCACCAAGGACCTCTTCCAGGCCTGATCCCGCGCCGCGCGCCTGTTTCGCCGTGCATCCGTTGCCGTCAAATCCGCAATCCGAAATCCGCAATCCGCAATCGTTCCGCTCCGCCCGGCCACCTGTTGACAACGGCGCAGCGGACCCTATGATGGCCGCCATCGCCGACCGCCTCCGCGGCCTTGCTGGAAGGAGAACCCATGGCGAACCCGACCAACAACGAATCGCTCGGCATCTTCAGCCTCCGCGCCGCCGCCTCCGGACTCGTCCTCCCGATCCTCGTCATCACCTTCCTCGTCGCCTTCCACGCCGACCTCGCCGGCCAGAACCGCTCCACCATCGCCTGGCTCGTCGGCACCGTCTTCATCACCCTCGAAGTTTTCGCCGTCCTCGCCGGCCTCGGCGCCTGGGCCTCCGCCGCCGGAAAGATCGGAACCCTGCTGGCCCTCGTTATCCTCGTCGGCGGCCTCGCGGCCAGCGCCGCCGCCTTCCATTGGCCCGTTCCCCTCGACGAGTTGACCGGCGCCAAAGCCAGGCCCGCTCCCCAGCCCGGTGAACCCGCCGCCCTCCCCGCGTCGCCCTCCGCCCCGCGCCTTTCAAAGCCCGCAGATGAATCCCGACGAAGTCGGGATGAATCCGCGGGAACCCCGCCCCCCGCCCCCGAAAAACCCGTCCGCCGTGGCCCCCCCGGCGAACTCTTCCCCAACGTCCCGCCCCAAAAGTAGCCGCCGTTCACATTTAGCCGCCCAGTTTTCTGGGCGCGTTTTGTGCCGTTCACCGCCTGCCCCGATCCCTCGGGGTTTAGCCGCGAGCCAACGGCGCGCGCGCCTTTCGAGCCCGCCGCCACGCTTCGCCGCAAGACGTTGCACAACGGGCCGCACCCCGCTACAATGTCCCCCTTTGACGCGAACCAGTGGAACCACGGGGAGCGGCCCATGGCCATCATCGTCAACGGCGTGCGTATCGAAGACGAGGCGATCCGCGAAGAGAGCGAGCGCATGCGGCCGGCCTACGAGAAGGCGTTCGCCGACGAGGACCACGCCACCCGAGAAGCCCGCCTCCGCGAGTGGGCTCGCGACAACGCCATCGAGCGGGTCCTCCTGGAACAGGCCGCCAGGACCGACTCCGAACCGCTGCCCCCCGAGGACGTCGAAAAGGCGATCGAAGCCGTAATGCAGGGCGCCGATGGGTCAAAAACCGAGGAGAAACTTCGCGCGGACGTCGAACGCCATCTGCGCGTCAGCCGACTCTTGGAGAACGTCGTCAAGGACCTCCCGGAGCCCTCCGACCAGGCCGTACGCCGGTACTATGAGGAGCACCAGAAGGAGTTCATGGCCCCCGAGCGGATTCACGCCGCTCACATCGTCAAACACGTGAGCGCGTCCGTGCCCCCCGAGGTGGCCGAGGCCGAACTGCGGAAGGCCCGGCAGGAACTCGACGCGGGCGCCGACTTCGCCGAGACGGCCGTCAAGTACTCCGGCTGTCCCGAGAACGGCGGCGACCTGGGGTGGTTCCCTCGCGGACAGATGGTCGAGGAGTTCGAGCATACCGTCTGGAAAATGAAGCCGGGCGGCGTGAGCGACATCTTCGCCACGCGGTTCGGCTTTCACATCGTCCGCCTCATCGAACGCAAACCCGCTGCGCCCTACGCCCTCCAGGAGGTTGCCGATCCCATCCGCCGGCACCTCGCCGCCCGGATGCGCGATGAGGCGATCGAGACCTACCTCGACGGCCTGCGCCAAGAGGCCGCGATCGAAGAAGCCTGAGCGCCCCCCCGCGCGCGCCTGTGTGCCACGGCCGGTCTTGTCCCTGTTTGCCTTTGGACCCCGGTGGGGCCCGGCCGTGCGTTTCTGTGTATGTTGACTTCATGGCCGCACGGATTCGAAAGTGCCGCCGCGTATTCAACGAGCCCGGCCACGCTCACTACCTGACCTATTCCTGCAAGGACCGCCTGCCCCTGCTCTCAAAGGAAAATACGAGGAAGTGGGTTATCGAAGCCATCGGCACGGCGCGGCAGCGCCATGAGTTCGACGTTTACGCCTATGTAATCATGCCTGAGCACGTGCATCTCGCTGTGCGTCCGCGGCGTACCGAATACGATCTGTCGCGGTTCCTTTATGACGTCAAGCGGCCGGTTTCGTGGAAGGCGAAGAGACGGCTCCAGCAGACGGGCGATTCAGAATGGCTCCGACGACTGTCCGCCAGGCATGGCAATCGCAAGGTCTTTTGCTTCTGGCTGTCGGGCGGCGGATACGACAAGAACGTTTGCCAGCAACGGGCGATACGCGAGATCATCGATTACATCCACGCCAACCCGGTTCGCCGAGGGCTTGTGGACACCTCCACCGAGTGGCTGTGGTCCAGTGCACGCTACTGGGCAGGCATGGACCGAGTTCTTCTGGAAATGGACCCGATCCCGGACTGAACAACACACGGCCGGACCCTCCTTCGTCCCGATGAATCGGGACTACGGCGGGTCTGCGCTGCGCTCCGACAAGACCGGCCGTGGCACACCTTGGTGTTGCCGGTTGCCGCCTGCCCGCCATAGCCCTCTGCTTCGCCCTGCGTAGCCGGCGTCGCAGAGCAGGGTCGGCGACGGCGGGTTTGCCGTTTGCCTTTCCACGATCTCTGTTTTTCTCTGCGGTCTCTGCGACCTCTGCGTTGAAACCCCGCCGTCTCATGGGGGAAAGGCCGGGAGAGGGAAAAACTGGGGAAAATCCGAAAAATTTTTCCTCCGTAAGTCCTTTATTTACAGGCACTTACCCCCACCCCCCCCCACTTCCGATTTGACTTTTCAGAAATCTGTGGTATACTCCTCCTGGAGTTTAGGGGGCCGCATCTTGAAACGAAAGTTAGCTGGCAGGTCGATGTTCATTTCTCAGGGTCTCGGCGAGAGACCCGCAAAAGCCCCTCAGAGGGCGGAAGGAGCAGGAACATGTGCAAGCATAGGAGACCAACTATGTTTTCGAGATTTCTGAGTGTGGCAGTCGTGGCGTGCGCGGTGCTGGGCCTGACCTTCGCCGGGCTGAACACCGCGAATGCTACTGTGAACTTCTGCATCAACCCCGGTTTTGAAATTGGAGGTTATGCTGCCGGAGCAGGCTGTCCTAACTACACTGGGACGATCCCACCGGTTGACCACAACGCGATGCCGTGGTCCTATTGGGCGGGCGGTGGAGTCGACGGTCCCCCTCCCCAGGCCGCGATTCCGAATCCATTTATTGACGCAAACAACCCCAGTGCCAGGGTGTGGGCCAACTTCAACAACCCCTACTATGTGAATGTTGCCTCACAGAACAACGGCAATCTGCGGCCCGCGAGCGGTTTTTGGAT
>JAPLMM010000091.1 GCA_026387035.1 Planctomycetota bacterium | reverse complement strand
TGTCGGCGCCGGCGAAGAAAGAGGAGGCGCCCGGGCTGGCGGTGACACCGGAGGCGTCGCAGCAGGGCGAGGCGGCCAAGGCGGGCAGCCGGACGGAGGCGCGGGCGGAGGAAAGGGCGCCGGCGAAAACCGGCGAAGGCGAGGGGCAAGACAATCCGAGATCTGAGACCCCGGATTCGAAAGAGAAGCGGCTGCCGGCGGGCATGACGCCGGAAAAGGTGGAGGCGATGCGCAAGCGGTTGGAATCGGCGACGCCGGAGGAACGCGAGAAGATGATGCGTGCGATGCGAGGCCGGATGGAGAAACAGGGGGGCGCGCCCGCGCCGGCCGAGGGGAGGCCGAGCGATCCATGAGCCTGGCGGAACTCGTCGACCTCGAGAAGAGTTACCGGATGGGCGCCGACCTGGTGGTGGAGGCGCTGCGGGGGGTGACCCTGCGGATCGAGGAGGGCGAGTATCTGGCGATCATGGGGGCGTCGGGGTCGGGTAAGTCGACGCTCCTGAATCTGCTGGGGTGCCTGGACCGGCCGACGAGCGGGCGGTATCTGCTGGGCGGCGAGGACGTGTCGCAACTGTCGGACGGGGAACTGAGCGAAGTGCGCGGCCAGCGGATCGGATTCGTGTTCCAATCGTTCAACCTGATCCCGCAACTTTCGGCCCTCGACAACATCGAAGTGCCGCTCTTCTACCAGGGCATGCATCGGCGGGACCGTCGGCGGCGGGCGACGGCGCTGGCGGAACAGGTGGGCTTGGGTCCCCGGGCGCGCCACAAGCCGATGGAACTCTCGGGCGGCGAGCAGCAGCGCGTTGCCATCGCGCGGGCGCTCGCCAACGATCCCCTCATTATCCTCGCGGACGAGCCGACCGGCAACCTCGACTCGAAAACCGGCCTGGACATCCTTACGATTTTCGACGACCTGACGGCACGCGGGCGAACGCTCATCGTGGTGACGCACGACGAGAACATCGCCCGGCGGACGCACCGCGTCGTCCGCCTGGCCGATGGGCGAGTGGTAACACCACCTACGGCAGAATGACGAAGGACGAAACCCGAATGACGAATCAAATCCGAAACTCGAATGACGAAACGGAAGCACGCGGTTGGGATTTGGTCATTCTTTCGTCATTCGGGTTTGCCGTTTGATTCGTCATTCGAATTTCGGAATTTCTCATTGTGGAGTTGACGTGCTCTCATTCAAGTCAACCGAGATTCTGCGGCTGGGGGTGGACAGCCTGCTGAGGCATCCGGGACGGAGCGTCCTGACGATGCTGGGGATTCTGTTCGGCGTGTGCGCGGTGATTGCGACGATGGCGGTTGTCGAGGGCATCAGCGCGAAGATGCAGGCCGAGGTCCTGCGGATGGGGGCGACGAACATCATCGTCGAGGCCGTCAAGCCGACCGAGGACCCGACGAACACGAGCCGCTCCAGAAGTTTCGTGCTTGTCTATGGGCTGACGTACGAAGACGCCGCCCGCATCCGCGCGAGCGTCGTGGACGCCGAGGTGGTGGTTCCGGCGCGGCGGATCCGGACGACGGCACGGCACTTGACGCGCGCGTCGCGCGTGGAAGTGCTGGGCGTCGTGCCGTGGTACCGCGAGACGTACGGCCTGAAGGTGGCGCGCGGACAATGGCTGTCGGAGTTGCACGAGCAGAAGGTCGCGAACGTGTGCGTGCTGGGGGCGCCGGTGGCGGAGGAACTTTTTCCGCGCGAGGACCCGATCGGCCAGGCGGTGTGGCTGGCGGACCAGACGTATCGTGTGGTGGGGGTGCTGGCGGCGCGCGGCGGAGGAGGCGCGAGCGCCGGCGAGAAGGAGTTCGACCGCGTCGTGTACATTCCCCTTCGGGCCGCGAGCAAACGCTTCGGCGAAGTGCTCAGGGACCGCTCCGCAGGGTCGGAGACCGCCGAGGTGTGCGAACTGCACGAAATCACCGTCAAGTTGGCCGAGGCGAATGAGGTGCGCCCGGCGGCGAATATCATCACGAGCCTCCTGGAAAGGTATCACGACCCGAAACAGAAGGATTGGGACGTGAAGGTGCCGCTCGAGAGGCTCGAAGCGCTCGAGCGGACGAAGTGGCTCTTCGTGGTGCTGGGGATGAGCGTGGCGGCGATCAGCCTGCTCGTGGGAGGCATCGGGATCATGAACATCATGCTGGCGAGCGTGACGGAGCGGACGCGAGAGATCGGCATCCGCCGCGCCATGGGCGCCAAACGTAAGGACATCGTCAGCCAGTTCCTCGTCGAGACGGTGATGCTGAGCAGCATCGGCGGGACGGTCGGCGTGCCGGTGGGCGTCGGGCTGGCCATGGCGGTGCCCTGGCTTCTGGGGAAGGCGGCGGCAAGCCTAGGCGTCGGCGGCGAGGCGGCGCTTGCGGGCCTCGCGGAGACGATCGTCACGCCGACCGCCGTCGCCGTGGCCCTCGGGACGAGCATCCTCGTGGGCGTGGCGAGCGGAATGTATCCGGCCTACCGGGCGGCCCAGATGGACCCCATCCAGGCGCTCCGGCACGAGTGAAAGGAAAAGGGGACGGGAGTATTTTGTGCGAAGTTTACCCGCCTGGGGCGGGCACCCGGAGGGCCGTTCCGGCCCCTCGACAACACTCGGGGCCGTCCTGAGTTTGTCGAAGGGCGGCAAAATACTCCCGTCCCCTTTTCCTAAACGGCGAATATCGAATGTCGAACCGCCCTGGCACGGCAGGCGTGCCGTGGCCTGACGGCAGAAGGATGAAATGAACGGCACGGCGCCCGACTCGGGGCCGCGCCGCCATCCGTGCGATCTGCATTTTCTGCGACGAACGGACCGCCAATACGTATTCCAAATTGCGTGACGCCCATAAGGGGAGTGACACATGGTCCCCTGCCGACGATGGTTGTTGCTTGTTCCTCTCCTGGCAGCAACTTTCCTGCAGGTCACAATCGGTTGCCGGGACAGCGAGGAACCCCGACTCGCACCTCATGTGCTGTATGACCGCAACGCACTGGCTGCCAGCGTGCTCTCCGGCGACCGACTTGTGGCCCTCACCAGCATGGGATATCCGCTCAGCGTGGAACAGGATACCTTCCGGCTGATGGCCGAAGACGTAACCTGGCGTGCGACGTGTTTAGGGTGCGGCCCCGGGGGCATGGTTCTCGCCGGGAGAG
>JAPLMM010000090.1 GCA_026387035.1 Planctomycetota bacterium | reverse complement strand
CTGCGAGCCGGTGCTCGTGAGCGCGTGCTTCCTGGGCATTCCATGCCGCTGGCACGGCCGGCGCGCCAAGCGGCGCGACGCGCTCCTCGCGCGTCTCAAGAAGAAGTACGTCCTCGTGCCCGTGTGCCCCGAACAATTGGGTGGCATGCCCACGCCCCGAAGCGGCGAGTATCTGCAGGGCGGGACCGGCGCCGATGTGCTTGACGGCAGCCTGCGCATCGTCGACTCGGCGACTGGGCAGGACCTGACGGACTTCCACGTGAGCGGCGCGCGGTACACCCTCGAGATCGCCGAAACGATCGGTGCGCGGCGGGCGTTCCTCAAGGCGGGGAGCCCCTCGTGCGACCGCGAAGGCGTTACCGGCGAACTCCTGCGCCGCGCCGGCGTCGAGGTTACCCGAGTGCCGTGATGCGGCCGGTTTCTCACGGAGGTGGATGTGCCGACTGTTCGCCTCATCGAACGCCGCGGCGCCGCTGCGGAGTTTGACTTCCCTGGGGCGCCCATTTAGACTCATCGCAGCGCCGTTAGGCTGAGTCCGGCGTGTACTGGACCTTGAACGGTTACGAATCATGAATCACGAAAGGATCAAGAGGTGAAGCAACTGATGAGTCTTTTTGTGTTGGCGATGGTCGTTGTCCCGGCTCAGGTCGCTCTGGGGGCCGATTCCTCCGACGCCTCGAAGGGCCCGCCTGCCGACGATTTCAGCACGATGCGCGGGGCCAACTACGTGCCCTCCTATGCCCGCAACGACGTGCAACTCTGGCTGGAATATGATCCGGCGGTGGTCGACCGGGAGCTGGGCTACGCCGCGCGTCTGAAGCTCAACACCGTCCGGGTCTTTCTCCAGTACGCCGTCTACGAGCGAGATCCCAAGCTCTTCCTGGAGCGGCTGGACAACTTCCTTGGCTTATGCGACAAGCATCATATCCGCATGATGCCGGTGCTCTTCGATTCCTGCTTCGGGGACTTCCCCGACCTGGTGAACTACAAGGACAAGAACTGGATGGCCAACCCCGGCCAGAACCGGCTTGGCCGGGAACACTGGCCGAAGTTGGAACAATACGTCCGCGACGTGGTCGGCAGCCACAAGGACGACCGGCGGATCGTGATGTGGGACGTGATGAACGAGCCGACCTGCACCTCGTTCACGAAGCCGCAGGACAAAGAGCTGATCTGGACGTTCTTGCAGCACATGCTCGACTACGTGAAAGAGGTCGATCCAGCCCATCCGCGCACGGTCGGGGTAGAACACACCAGCCTCATCCCGAAAGTGCTCGACAAGATTGAGGTGGTCTCGACGCACAATTACAGACAGGATCTGCGCGAGGACCTGCGTGCCGTCAAGGAGTTAGCCCGCAAACACGGCAAGCCCGTCATCATCAACGAAGTGGCGGGGCGGCCCAAACAGCCGTATTCCTACGTCATGCCGATCCTGGCCGAGGAAAAGGTCGGCTGGTGCTTCTGGGAATTGATGATAGGCCGAACGCAGTTTACGCAGGGCGCAACCCCATACCAGGGCGTGATCTATCCCGATGGCACTTGCTTTGACGCCACGGAAGTGATGCACATCGTCCATCCCGGGCGGACCGGCCTCGATCCGAGGCAAGTGGCTGCCGACGTTGGCCTGCCGCAGCGGCCGAGCCCCTGGAGCATCGAGCGGGCGTGGGCGTGGTACAAGGCCCGCCCCTGGACCGTCGGGATCAACTACCATCCCAGCAATGTGGTGAACACGACCGAACTGTGGTCTGCCGACACCTTCGACGAGGAAACCATCGACCGCGAGTTGGCGCTGGCTGAAAAGACGGGCTTCAATGCCTGTCGGACGAATCTTCAGTACCTCGTCTGGAAGCATGACCCCCAGGGCATGAAGAAACGGATGGAGCGATTCCTGGCGATCGCTGAGAAGCACGGCATCGCGGTGATCTTCGTTCCGTTCGACGACTGCGCTTTCGGCGACCCGCCCACGACCGAGCCGTACCTAGGCAAGCAAAAGGAGCCGGTCCCGGGCATGATCATGTCGAGTTGGACCCCAAGCCCGGGGCTCAAAGCCGTGACGGACCGCGCCGCCTGGCCGGACT
Organism: Planctomycetota bacterium; assembly: GCA_026387035.1. Classification (NCBI taxonomy): domain Bacteria; kingdom Pseudomonadati; phylum Planctomycetota; species Planctomycetota bacterium. The sequence goes on along the minus strand of JAPLMM010000090.1, from coordinate 38,283 downwards.
TGGAGAAATACGTCAAAGACATCCTGGGGACCTTCGCCCAAGACAAGCGGGTGCTGATGTGGGACCTGTATAACGAGCCGGGAAACAGCGGGATGGGCAACCGCAGCCTGCCGCTGGTTGAGGCAACCTTCGGATGGGCGCGCCAAGCCGATCCAATCCAGCCGCTCAGCATGGGAATCTGGAACGACCGCCTGCGCGACCTGAACCGCGCGATGGCAGAGCGGTCCGACATCATCACGTTTCACGCCTATACGAATTACCAAGGCATGCGCGCGGCGATTGCCCGCCACAAGGCCCATCAGCGCCCCGTGATCTGCACCGAGTGGATGACCCGTCACTCCGGCGCCCGGTGGGAGAGCGATCTGCCGCTGTTCCGCCGGGAGGCGGTGGGCTGCTTCAGTTGGGGCCTGGTCAACGGCCGCATGCAGTGCCAGTTCACCTGGTGGGATAAACGTGGCGCGCCGGAACCGAAACTCTGGTTCTGCGACTTGTACCACAAAAACGGCCGGTCGTACGACCCCAAGGAGATCGAAGCGATTCGCAAGACGACCGCCGACAAGCGAATTGACTTCACGGCCGCCGACTACTCCCGGCCGCAACCTGAAGCCGGGCAGATTCTCGACACCGACCGCCGCATCAAGTAATTATGCAAACACGAGGTGATCCCCATGCGAACACTCCACGTACTGTCGCTGTGCATCTTGGTTTTCACCGTGAAGGCCGAAGCCCAGACCCCGCCTGCGCCCGCGACCCAGTTCGTAACGTGCCAGGGCTTCGCTAAGAAACTGGCGACCCCGGGCTTTACTGGATGGGTGAGAGGTTCGACGAGTGAGCAAGACATTTGGATGCCGACGTGGAACGGCGGTTCGGTAAACCGCGTCTCTAGGGTGTTCGCCCGTGCGACGGAAGTCCCCTGGCAGGAAGGACTTACGAATACGCTTGACCGAGCGGGAGTGTCAGGATACAAGTTTTTTGGCGGCTCAGGCGGTTGGCGTTACGGTTGTCGGCGCGATTGAGCCGTGCGTTCCTAAACACTTGCCACCCAAGCGTTTGCGCCCGTAGCTCAGGAGGATAGAGCGGCGGTTTCCTAAACCGCAGGTCGGGTGTTCGAGTCACCCCGGGCGCACCATCCTAACGCGGGATGCTCTTCGAGAACCTCAGGACCCTGTGCATGGGGTGGCTTTCAGCAAGGATGCTTTGGGGATGAACAGACGCGAGTTTTTGGGGCGTATCGGTTTCGGGGCGATGGGCGCCACGGCCCTGGCGGTCGGAGGCAGCGGGGGCCGGGCCTTGGGGGCGGACGCCGCGACGAAACCCAACGTCATCCTGGTTCTGACCGACGACCAGGGGTACGGCGATCTGTCCTGCCACGGCAACCCGGTCCTCAAGACGCCCAACCTCGACAGGCTCCACGGGGAAAGCGTCCGGTTGACCGACTTCCACGTGGCGCCGATGTGCACGCCGACGCGCGGCCAGTTGCTGTCGGGCCTCGACGCGCTGCGGAACCGGGCCCGGCACGTGTGCGGCGGGCTCGCCATGCTCAGGTCGGACGTGCCGACGATGGCCGACGTCTTCCGCGCCGGCGGCTACCGGACCGGCGTCTTCGGCAAGTGGCACCTCGGCGACCAGTACCCGTACCTCCCCCAGTACCGGGGCTTCGAGGAAACGCTCCACCACAAGTCCTGGGGCATTACGTCGGCCGCGGACTACTGGGGCAATGACTACTTCGACGACACGTACTGGCACAACGGGAGGCTCCAGAAATACGAGGGCTACTGCACCGATGTCTGGTTCCGCGAGGCCGCCCGGTGGATGAAGGCCTGTGCCGCCGGGAACGAGCCGTTCTTCTGCTACCTCCCGACCAACGTGCCGCACACGCCGCTTTTCGTCCCCGAGGCCTACGCCGAACCCTACAAGAAGCCGGGCCTGCCCGCGGCGTTCTTCGGCATGATCGCCAACCTCGACGAGAACATGGGCAAACTCATGGCGATGCTCGACGAGACGGGCCTCGCCCGGAACACCGTCCTCATCTTCATGACCGATAACGGCGGCACGGCCGGCGTCAAGGTGTTCAACGCCGGCATGCGAGGGAGCAAGACGCAACTGTACGATGGCGGCCATCGCGTGCCCTGTTTCGTCCGCTGGCCCGCGGGCGGCCTCCGCAACCCGGGCGACGTGGAGGAACTGACCACCTGCCAGGACCTGCTGCCGACGCTGATCGACCTGTGCAACCTTCGGGCCCCCCAGGACGCGCGGTTCGACGGCGTGAGCCTGGCCGGCCTGCTGCGCGGATCCCAGGATCGGCTGACCGACCGCATGGCGGTCGTCCAGTATCACATGCAGATCCCCAAATGGAACGCGGCGGTGATGTGGAGGAAGTGGCGCCTCGTCAAGGGCGAAGAACTCTACGACATCGCCGCCGACCCCGGCCAGCAGCGCAGCGTGGCCGACCGGCATCCCGACGTCGTCAAGGCCATGCGGGACCACTACGAGCGGTGGTGGGCCGAAGTCGAGCCGATTGCCAACGAGCCCTGCCCGGTTCACATCGGCTCACAAGAGGAGAACCCTGCGGCGTTGACCTGCGCCGAGTGGTACATGACCTACGCGGACAATTTCGGGCACCTCCAGGGCGGAAAGAACTCCTACTGGAACATCCTGGTCGAGCGCGACGGCCGGTACGAGTTCACGCTGACGCGGTGGCCCCCCGAGGCCGACGCCGCCCTGGACGGCCCCGTGACCGGCCCCCCGGGCCGGGGCAAAGCCCTGCCGATCGCCAAGGCCCGCCTGAAGATCGGCCCGTTCGACGAGTCCAGGCCCGTCGCGCCGGGCGACAAGTCCGTCACGTTCACCGTCTCCCTCGAGGCCGGCAGAACGCAACTGCAGACCTGGTTCTACGACGAGGGCGGCAAGGAACTGTGCGGGGCCTACTACGTCCGTGCACGTCGCGGGTAGAGGCGCCGGGGCCCCCTCCGAAACGGCGCGGAGGAAGGAAAAGCAGGATGGGTGTGGACGGGAATCGGAAAACCGGAATCAGTATAGCGTTCCCCGAATTACTTCGGTTCCTTTCGGCACGCGATGTGGTGCAGGCGCTGCCCATGCGAGAGGCCGTGGCCGCCATGAAAGAAGCCTTCCGGCAGATTTCTGTCGGAGAGGTCGTCGCTCCGGCGCGGACGCACATCGAAACGGCGCAGCCGCGGGGCGTTCTTCACCCCTTGATCCTCGGAGGTAGAATCCATGGGCAACCACAACCCGACACGCCGTGATTTTCTAAGAACGGCGGTCGCGGCGACCGCCGCCGTTGCTGTGCCAATCGTTAACCCGTCCTCCGCGTTGGGCAATGCCGACAGGGACGGCTGGGATATGGGGCCCTTTGTCAAACGGAAAGAGCCGATCCTGCAGCCGACGCCGGATTCCAGATTTCAATGCCCCATCCGGGGTAAGGAAGTCCGGTGGGAGGAGCAGAACGTGTACAATCCGGCTGCCGTCGTGCGAAACGGTAAGGTCTATTTGCTCTACCGGGCGGACGACAAGAGCCCGGATCTCAAGTGGGGAAGAACTTGTCGCATAGGTCTGGCCTATAGTGAGGACGGCATAAACTTCACCCGACATGCGAAGCCGGTCCTCTATCCGGACAACGACCCCTGGAAGGAGTACGAGTGGGAGGGTGGTTGCGAGGACCTCCACATCATCGAGGGCGAAGATGGCACTTACTACGTGAACTACACCACCTGGAACGGCAAGCGGGACACCATGTCCGTGGCAACGTCCCGCGATCTATATCACTGGACCAAGCACGGGCCAGCCTTCCGGAAGGGTGCGCCGGAGAAGGTCTATGGATCGCGGAGCGGAGTGGTGGTTTCCCGGCTCCAAGGCAACCGCCTGATCGCCGCGAAGATCAAGGGCAAGAACTGGATGTACTACACGCATCCTTGCGCGCTGGCTTGGAGCGAGAACCTGATCGACTGGACGCCGGCCGGCAAAGCGGTCTGGCCGGGGGGAGGGCGCGAAGCCGGGGCCATCGCTCTGTTGCGTGACGATGGCATCCTGCTGATGACGCAAGGGGGGCACCCTTCGCTCGGCGCCTGGGTGCTTCGCCAGGCCCTGATCGACCGCAACGACCTGACGACCGTGTTGAAACACCAGGACGAGCCGTTCCTCTACCCGGAGCATGACTGGGAGAAGCAGGGATTCATCGGCCGCACAACGGTCTCCAACGGGCTGGTTTACTTCAAGGGCGAATGGCTGCTTTATTACGGTGCCGCTGACCGTGTGATCGGTCTTGCCAACTGCACGAAAAAAGATTGTAACCCCTGTGTGGCCTGAGGCAAGAGGGACGGTAACCTCTGCCCCAACAAGATGTTAGGCGGGAATTACCCCTGGGGTAATTTCCCGCCGGACCTCCGACTTGTCCTGCGTAGCCCAACGGGCGAAGCGGCAAGCCTTGGCGAAGAAGTGTCGTCCGTCGGCTCAGGCCTCGAAGTAGACGCTGGCGGCCTCGCGACCCGGTTCCTGCTTCTCCAGGAAGGCGACGGCCCGGGCGATAGGGTTTGACAGGTGCTTCGCGGGGCGGTACGTGTAAGCGGTGGGAATCTCCCGGAAGCCGGGTTGGCTGCGAGGCCACCAATGAAAGCGGTCAGCATTTTCAACCACGTGATCGGTCCCGTGATGCGCGGGCCTTCCAGTTCGCACACCGCTGGGGCGTTTCACATCGGAGCGATGGCACTCCTGAGAGCGGCGGGTCCTGCGGCGTGCCGGGGTGCGGCACTCCTGGCCCTGCTGGCGGCGGCCGGCTGCAACTCTCCGTACCCCGAGGCCGAAGAGGGGCAGAGCATCCTGTACACCACGTTTATCGAGGAGCCCCGGCACCTGGACCCGGCGCAGGCGTATCCGTTTGACGACGTCGTGATGATGAGCAACGTGCTCGAGCCGCCGCTCGAGTTCCACTACCTGAAGCGTCCCTATGCGCTCGCCCCGCTGACCGCGGCGGATATCCCCCGGCCCGAGCCGCGGAAGGTCGTCTTCCAGGGGAAGACGGTCGATGCGATCGTCTACACGGTGCGCCTGGCGCCCCGCATCCGGTATCAAGACCATCCGTGTTTCGTTGAAGCCAATCGCCGCCTCACTGAGAACGACGTGCGGAACGTCCGGACGGTCTGGGACATTCAACCAGCCGCCACGCGCGAACTCGCGGCGGGCGATTACGTGTACGCCATCCGCAGGTTGGCCGATCCGAGGCTTGCGTGCCCCATCCTCAGCGTGCTGGCGGACTACCTGCTGGGCATGCGGGAATACCAGGAATCATTGCGGCTCGCGCTGGAGCGCGAGCGCTTGGCGCGCCAAGCCGCCGCAGGACGCTTCTACAACCAGGAGCAGGACGAACGCTATAATCCCATCCGTCTGGATGACGCGGGCGCAGCGGATTCATTTCCTTTTGTGCGCGAGGTGGACCCGTACACGTTCGAGGTGGTCCTCAGGCACCCGTACCCGCAGATTCTTTACTGGATGGCCATGCCCTTTTTCTCGCCGGTTCCACCCGAGGCGGTTGAGTTTTTTGACCAGCGGGTGCTTCTGGAGCGCAGCATCGTCTTCGACAAGAACCTTGTCGGCACCGGGCCGTATGTCCTTCGCGAATTCGACCCGACCAACCAGATCGTCTTCGAGCGGAATTCGAACTTCCGCGACGAACGCTACCCGGACCTGCCGAAGCCCGCCGAGGGCGACGCGCAGGGCCGCCGGGCTTACGACGAGATGGCGTCGGCGGGAATGCTCGAGGACGTCGGCCGGCGCCTGCCCATGGCCGACCGCGTCGTGATGCGGCTGGAGAAGGAACTGATCCCGCTGTGGAACAAGTTTCAGCAGGGCTACTACGATGTTCTCACGATCACCAGCGATGTGTTCAATCAGGCCGTCACGCTCACGATCCGCGGAGACCTCTCGCTCTCGGACGAGATGGCCGCGCGCGGCATCCGGCTGGTGACCTCGTATCCGTGCCATACCTACTACCTGGGGTTCAACATGGACGACGCCGTCGTCGGCGGATACGCTCCCGAGCAACGTAAATTGAGGCAGGCGATCAGCATGGCCTTCGACTCTGAAGAGGAGATCACCATCTTCGCCAACGGCCAGGGGATTCCCGCGCAGGGCCCTATCCCGCTGGGTATCTTCGGGCACCGGGAAGGCCGGGAGGGGATCAATCCGGTCGTCTACCGGTGGGATGAAAAGCGCCAGGGTGCCGTCCGCCGCCCGCTGGAGGAGGCGAAAAGACTCCTCGCGGAGGCCGGTTATCCCAACGGGTTCGGCCCTGGCGGGCAGCGTCTGGTCATCCGTTTTGCCGCAACGGAACCCACGCCCGAGAGCAGGACCTTGCTCACGTTCTTCAAGAAGCAGTTTGACAAACTGGGCATCGGCCTTGACATCCAGGTTACCGACTTCAACCGGTTCCAGGAGAAGGTCCGCTCGGGGAACTTTCAGGCCCTGGCCTGGGGCTGGATCGCGGATTACCCCGACCCCGAGACGTTCCTGGCCCTTTTGTACGGGCCCAACGGGAAGGTGGCCTCCGGCGGCGAAAACGTCACCAATTACCGCAGCGAGCGTTTCGACGCCCTTTTCGCCAGGATGCGAAGCATGGAGAACACGCCGGAGCGGCTGGCGATCATCGACGAGATGGTCGGCATCCTCCGCGAAGATGCCCCGTGGATCTTCCGCTACGAGCCTATGACAATGGAACTCTACCACGGTTGGCTCAAAAACGCCTACCCGCACGCGGTGGCGTTGAACAAGGCGAAGTACCGCCGCATTGATGCGGCCGCACGCACCGCTTACCGCCGCGAGCACAACCGGCCCGAGTGGTGGCCGGTGATCGGGCTCATGGGGGCGCTTCTGCTTGCCAGCCTGCCGGCCTTGCGGGCGGCCGCCAGATGCCTGAGGGAGGCGTAGAGGATGGTCGCGTATCTCATACGCCGATTGCTGTACGCCGTGCCGATTGTCCTGGGCATCGTTGTCATCACCTTCCTGCTGTTCTTCGTCGCCAACAAACCCGAGGACATGGCCCGCAAGACCCTCGGCCAGAAGGCCACGCCGGAGGCGGTTGCGGCGTGGGTCCGCGCCCACGGCTATGACTTGCCGGTGTTTTTCAACGCACAGGAACAAGGCCTCCCCCAAATCACCTCTACGTTGCTTTTTCGGAAATGCGCCAGGCTCGTGGTATTCGACCTGGGACGGTCGGACGTGACGGACCGCGATATCGGCCAGGAGATCCGCCGCCGCATGGGGCCGAGCCTGGCCATTGCGGTCCCCACGTTTGTCCTCGGCATGGCGATTTACATCACCACGGCCCTCATCATTGCGCTCTGCCGGGGGGCGTACCTTGACCGCTGGGGCACGGTTGCGTGCGTGCTCCTGATGTCGATTTCGACGTTGTTCTACATCATCGGCGGGCAGTTTGTCTTCGCCAAGTGGCTGCGGCTGTTCCCGATCTCCGGCTTCGATTGGGGTGCGTCCTCGGCAAAGTTCGTCTTCCTCCCGGTCATCATCGGCGTGGTGGCGGGAATCGGCGGGTCGGTCCGCTACTACCGCACGATTATTCTGGAGGAGATCGAGAAGGACTACGTGAGGACCGCCCGCGCCAAGGGCCTCGGTGAAGGCGCCGTGCTCTTCCGCCATGTCCTCAAGAACGCGATGATTCCCATCCTCACGAACGCCGTGATGGTCATCCCGTTTCTCTTCCTGGGAAGCCTCCTGATGGAGTCGTTCTTCTCGATCCCCGGCCTGGGCAGCATGACGATGGAGGCCATCCACGCCCAGGACTTCGCGGTCATCCGGTCGATGACCTTCATCGGGGCGATCCTCTATATCGCGGGCCTCCTGATGACGGACTTCAGTTACACCCTCGTGGATCCGCGCATCACGCTGGGCGCCGGCGACACGCGGAGCCTCTACGGCCGCCCGTCCTGGCGCGACGTCGCGAAAATCCTTGGCGCCCTCCTGCTCCTGGCGGCGGGCGCCCTCGGAATTTGGCGCGCGGCGGTGGCGCTCAGAGCGACCCCGGGGCTGCGCACGGTGATCTTCAGCAACGGCATACTCGCCGCCACGCTGGGGGCGTTCGCGGCGTTCCTCCTTTACGCACGCGGGAGCGAACTCTGGCGGAGCGCCTGGCGCCAAGTCGGCCGGAATCGTCTTGCGAAGGTGTCGCTGGCGGTCCTTGGCGTGTACATCCTCATCGCGGCGCTGGACAGCGTAACGTGGCGCGACGTGGAGCGCCCGGCCGGAAACAGCGCTGATGGAACCACGGCGACCGCGACCGTGCTCTCGGAGCCGCGCTCCGTGCTCGACCGCATCTGCGCGCCGCTATCCGAAAAACAGGAGAAGACCTATTCGGAGCCGCTCGCGGCCAGGCTCTTCACGAAGGAGACGCTCCAGGAGGAGGTTGACGGCCGGATCGTCCGCCGCCACGACTACCCGCCTTTGAATTACCCCGGCTGGCACCTCTTCGGAACCGACAAGGTCGGGCAGGACGTCTTCACCATGACCCTCAAGAGCGTCCGCACGGGACTGGTCGTCGGCGGTCTGACGACGCTCATTGCCATCCCGTTCGCCATTTTTTTCGGCGTGCTGGCGGGCTTCTTCGGCGGCTGGATCGACGATGCGGTCCAGTTCCTCTACACCACGCTGTCGTCGATCCCGTGGATTCTCCTGGTGGTCTGTTTCATGCTGGTCTTCTCAGAGGCCAGCAACAGCGACGAGCGCCTGCCGCTGCTGTGCGTCGTGATGGGCCTGACGGGCTGGGTCGGCTTATGCCGGGTGCTCAGGGGCGAAACGCTCAAACTGCGCGAGAAGGAGTACGTTCAGGCGGCCCTCGCGCTGGGGGTCTCGCGATTCCGCGTGCTCGCCCGGCACGTGATCCCGAACCTGATGCACCTCGTGCTGATCACCGTCGTGCTGCGGTTCAGCGACCTGATCCTTGCCGAGGCGGTCCTGAGTTACATCGGCGTGGGCGTCGGGCACGACACCTCCAGTTGGGGCTCGATGATCAACCAGGCCCGGGGCGAACTCGGACGCGACCCGGTCATCTGGTGGAACCTGGCGGCGGCGTTCGTGGCCATGTTCGCGCTCGTGCTGCCGGCCAACCTGTTCGGCGATGCGCTTCGGGACGCTTTGGACCCCAGCCTGCGCATCCGCGGAGAGAGGGACTAACCGTGGCCTTGCTTGAAGTCAGGGATCTGCGGACGTACTTCCGCACCACCGGCCAGCCCCGGAAGGTGATCGACGGCGTTTCGTTTGCCATCGAGAGCCGAAAGACGCTCGGTCTCGTCGGGGAGTCGGGCTGCGGCAAGTCGCTGACCGCCCTCTCGGTCATGCAACTCATTCCGCGGCCGGGCTACGTGGCGGGCGGGGAGATCCTCTTGGGGGGCCGCGATGTCACGCGTATGTCCGGGCCCGAGAAACGCGGCGTCCGCGGACGCCACATGGCGATGGTTTTCCAGGAACCGATGACCAGCCTGAATCCCGTGCTGTCCATCAAGACGCAACTCCTGGAGGCCATCCGGCACGGGCGGCCGGAAGGCGTGCGGCAATCATCGGCCTTCGCTCGCGGACGAGGGGCCCAGATCAAGGAGGCCGTCGAGGCATTGCGGCTGACGGACATGCCGGACCCGCTCCAACGGCTCTCGCAGTACCCGCATCAACTCTCGGGCGGGATGCGGCAGCGGGTCATGATCGCCATGGCGCTTGCGTGCCGGCCGGAGTTGCTCATCGCCGACGAGCCGACCACGGCGCTTGATGTGACCGTGGAGGCGAAAATCCTGGACCTCCTGCGGGACCTCCAGCGCAGACTCGGAACGGCCATCCTCTTCATCACGCACGACCTGGCGGTCGTGTCGGAGATGGCGCACCGCGTGGCCGTCATGTATGCCGGGAAGATCGTGGAAATGGCCCCCACGGACTCCCTCTTCGCCCGGCCATGCCATCCCTACACCGAGTTGCTGCTGCGGTGCCGGCCCAGTCGGGCCCAGCGGGGGCGGCAACTCCAGACCATCCAGGGCACGGTGCCTGACCCAAAGGACTACGCGCCCGGCTGCCGGTTCTCAGACCGTTGCCCGCACGCGTTCGGGCCGTGCCGGGACCTTGAGCCGCGCCCCCAAGAGATCGAGCCCGGCCACGCGGTCGCCTGCCACCTGTACGCCGGGCCCATCGCGCCGCCGGTTACGGTTTCGCCGCCGGCATCCCAGGAATCTGCCGAGGCCCGAGCGCCGGCGGACGCCTCGCGGCGATGCGGGGACGGCCTGCTTCTGGAGGCCCGCCAGGTCGTGAAGCACTTTCCGATCCGCAAAGGGGTCTTCCAGCGGGTCGTCGGGCACGTCAAGGCCGTCGACGGCGTGGACCTTGCCATCCGCCGCGGAACCACGCTCGCGCTGGTCGGGGAGTCCGGCTGCGGCAAGACGACGCTGGGCAAGACCCTCATCCGCCTGCTCCCGGCGACCTCGGGCACCGTGCGATTGGGCGGACGCGAGGTCACGGCGCTGGATGACGAAGCGCTGCGGCAGTTCCGCCGCGAGGCCCAGATCGTGTTCCAGGACCCGTACTCCTCACTCAACCCGCGGATGACGGTCCAGGCTATTGTCGAGGAAGGGATGCTGGTCCACGGCATCGGGCGCAGCCGCGAGGAGCGCCGCGACCGGACGAGGAGGATCCTGGAGGGCGTGGGCCTCAAGGCCGATGCGCTGGGCTGCTACCCGCACGAATTTTCGGGCGGCCAGCGCCAGCGGATCGGCATCGCGCGGGCCCTCGCGGTCGAGCCCAAGTTCCTGGTCCTCGACGAACCTGCCAGCGCCCTGGACGTCTCAATCCAGGCACAGATCCTGAACCTTCTGAGGCGGCTCCAGGGCGCGGGAAGCGAGCGGCTCACGTACCTTTTCATCACGCACGATCTCGGCATCGTCGAATACATGGCGGACGAGGTGGCGGTGATGTACCTCGGGCGGATCGTCGAGCGGAGCCCGGCGGAAAGTCTTTTCGACGAGCCCTGCCACCCGTACACGCGGGCCCTGCTCTCGGCGATTCCCGGGCAGGAGACGCCGGGGCGCGGCGGGCGGATCCGCCTGGAGGGCGATGTGCCGTCGCCGAGCCGCCCGCCCCCCGGGTGCCACTTCCACCTCCGCTGCCCGGAGGGGATGCCCGTCTGCCGGGAACTCTACCCGGGCGAGACCGATCTCGGCGGGGGCCGGATGGTGCGATGCCACCTGTACGGCGACAAGGAGTCATGAAGCGGCATCTTCGTGGCCGAGAAGGGCGCGGGGCGGATTGTCGTTGGCGCTACGCCATCGCCCCGTGCTCCGTCCGCGAAATGATCTCCTCCTGGAGTTCCCGCGCCAGGTCGCAGAAGTAGTCGCTGTAACCCGCCACGCGGATGATGAGGTCCCGGTAGGCCTCCGGCTCCGCCTGGGCCTTGCGGAGCGTCTCGGCCCGCACCACGTTGAACTGGACGTGGTGGCCGTTCATCCTGAAGTAGGCCCGGACCATGTGCCCGAGTTTCACGATTCTGTCCTCGTCGGCCAGGAGGTCCGGCGTGAACTTCATGTTCAAGAGCGCCCCGCCTGTCTTGATGTGATCCATCTTGGCCGCCGACTTGAAAACGGCCGTGGGGCCGTGCCGGTCCGCGCCCTGAACGGGCGAGATCCCCTCCGACAGCGGGAGCCCCGCCTTGCGGCCGTCCGGCATCGCGCCCGTGACGGAACCGAAGTAGACGTGGCTCGTGGTCGGGAGCATTTCGACGCGGTACCGGCCGCCCTTGGTGTTGGGCCGCCCGTCGACCTCCTCGAAGAGGCTCTCGAAGGCCTGGACCGCAAGGTCGTCCGCGTAATCGTCGTCGTTGCCGTACTTGTGGGTGCGGTTGACGAGGCGCTGGCGGAGGATCTCATTGCCCTCGAAGTTCGCATCGAGCGCCTTCACGAGATCGCCGAGCGGCATGGCCTTGTCATCGAAGACCATCTGCTTGACGGCCGCCAGGCAGTCCGTCAGGCTGCCAATCCCCACGAACTGGATATAGGTGTTGTTGTACCGCGCGCCGCCGGCGTTGTAGTCCTTGCCCTTGCGGATGCAGTCATCGGTGATGACTGAAAGGAAGGGCGCCGGCATCCACGTGGCATACATCTGTTCGATGACCTGGTTGCCCCGGATCTTGACCTCGATGAAGTGGTGGAGTTGCTTGCGGAACGCGGCGAAGAGGGCGTCGAACGAGGCGAACGACCCCGGCGCCCCCGTCCGAAGGCCCAACGGCTTTCCAGTGCGCGGGTCGAGCCCGTCGTGAAGCGCGAGTTCCAGGATCTTCACGAGGTTGAAGTACCCTGTGAGGATGTACGCCTCCTTGCCGAAGGCGCCGGTTTCCACGCATCCGCTGCACCCGCCGGCCCGGGCGTCCTCCAGAGTCTTGCCCTGCCGCAACTGCTCCTTGATGACGGCGTCGGTGTTGAAGATCGACGGGAAGCCGTAGCCCTTCCGGATGACGCACAGGGCGCGGTGGAGGAGGGCGTCGGGGGTTTTGCGCGCGAGTTGCAGGTTGCTGCTGGGCTGCACGAGGTGCATCTCGTCGACGATGTCCAGCAGGAGGTGGGAGATCTCGCTGGAGCCGTCCGAGCCGTCCGCCAGGAGCCCGCCGATGTTGATGTTGGCGAAGTCCGTGTACGTGCCGCTCTCGGCCGCCGTCACGCCCACCTTGGGCGGGGCAGGATGGTTGTTGAACTTGACGAAGAACGCCTCCAGGAGTTCCCGCGCCCTCTCGGGCGTGAGCGTCCCGTCCTCCAGGCCCTTGCGGTAGAAGGGCAGGAGGTGCTGGTCGAGGTGACCGGGACTGAACGAGTCCCAGCCGTTCAGTTCCGTGATGACCGCCAGGTGGCAGAACCAGTAGTACTGCAGGGCCTCGTGGAAATTGCGAGGCGCGTGGGCCGGGACGTGCGTGCACACGTCGGCGACCTTTTCGAGTTCCGCCTTTCGCACCGGGTTGGACTCGCGAGCGGCCTGCTCGCGGGCGAGCGCCGCATGGCGCCGGGCGAAGAGGAGGACGGCATCGCAGGCGATGTTCATCGCCAGCAACTGCTCGCGCTTCGCCCAGGCCTCAGGATCGCCGAGAAAGTCGATCGCGGCAATCGCGCCGGCGATGTCACGCTGGAAGTCCAGCATCCCCTTGCGGTAGATTTTGTCGTCGAGGACCGTGTGGCCGGGGGCCCGCTGTTCCATGAACTCCGTGAAGATGCCCGCGTCGTAGGCGGCCCGCCACTCCTCCGACATCGCCTGGAAGAGCCGGTCCCGCATGCTGCGGCCGCGCCAGTAGGGGATGATGGTTTTCTGGTAGACCTTCACGCACTCGTCGGAGACGGCATAACTGGTCTTGGGGCGCGAGTTGAGGATCCTGAGGTCCTCGAGGCTGTGGCAGGTCAGTTCCGGGTACGTCGGCACGGCCTTGGGCTGCGGCCCGCGTTCGCCAACGATGAGTTCATCCTCGCCCAGGTAGATCGTTTTGTGCCTGCACAGGTGATGGAAGCACTGCGCCCGCATGACCGGCGCGGAGAACCTGCCCTCGTTGGCCTGATAGAACCCGGTCACGAGGACCGCTCGCTCCTCGGCGATGCAGGGCTTCGCGTCGAGGCTCGCCTGCCGCAGCCTGGCTGTCCGGTCTGTCATGACGCTACCCGCCTATCTTGACGTTGAGACCATGGCCTCGGAACTTCGCCGCCACATCCTCCATGTGCTCCGGCGACGGCGGCGCAATCTTCTCAAGCCGATACGCCTTGCCCACGCGCGGGGACTTGTAGGCCCCCGCCTCGTGATACGGAAGCAAGTTTACCTGGCGCACGCCCGATAGGGAAGACGCGCACCGCGCTAACGCCTCCAGATGGTCGGCGCTGTCGTTGATGCCCGGAATGATGGGTACGCGGATCCAGATGTTCTCGTGGACCCGGCCCAAGGCCCGCAGGTTGTCCAGGATGCAGGCGCTCGACGCGCCGGTGTACCGGACGTGCGATGCCTCGTCCATGAACTTGAGGTCGTAGAGGAAAAGGTCCGCCAGCGGCGCGATGGCCAGAAGGTCTTCCTTCGGGGCGAAACCGCAGGTGTCCACGGCCGTGTGGAGACCTGCGCTGCGGCAGGCCGCGAGGACGGCCTTCAGGAACCCCGGCTGGAGGAGCGGCTCTCCGCCGGAGAAGGTCACGCCGCCGCCGGACTCCTCGTAAAACACGCGGTCCTTGAGGACCTCGGCGACCACGTCCGCCACCGTCATGGGCCGGCCCACCATCTGCCGCGCGCCCGTCGGGCAGGCCGTGACGCAGGCGCCGCACCGGACGCATCGCCGATTGCCGTCCGGAGTCTTCGGTGCGCCGGCGCCTTCTTGCGGACAGGCCTTCCGGCACTCGCCGCAGCGCATGCAACGGCCCTCGATGACGACGATCTCGGCCTCGGGGTCCTGGCTTTCGGGGTTGTGGCACCACCAGCAGTCCATGGGGCACCCTTTCAGGAACACGGTCGTCCGAATCCCGGGACCGTCCTGGATGGAATACCGCTGGATGTTGAAAACGAGGCCGGTTTCCATAAACGTCCCCTCTTGGCGGCCGCGCAAGCGGCGGCCACGGGGGTATTATATACTCCTCGTGCTGCGCCGACAATCGATTTGGTGTCCGCAGGGTTCCGCACGGTGGTACAATACGCTGCCGCAACGGACCGCACGGCTTGTTGCGTGAATTGCGGCGATTGGAGAAAGGACGAGAGATGGCCCGCCGATTCCCATCGATTGAGCCGCACCGCATCGCCCGCGCGGGCGACGCGCCGGAGCGTTCGCTGTTCCAGGCCGATTTCCCGCCGGAAGAGTTTAGGGCGCGGCGGGCGAAGATCTTCGACGCCATCGGCCCCGGGGCACACGCGCTCCTGCAGGGCGCTCCGCCCGTCCGCGGTTTCGAGGTCTTCCGGCAGACGAATGAGTTCTACTACTGCTGTGGCGTGGAAGTGCCGCAGGCGTACCTGCTTCTTTCGGGAGCGAATCGAACCACGGCACTCTATCTTCCGCATCGTCCGGAGCGAGCGGGCGCCGAGGGTGCGGCACTCGCCGCGGAAGACGCTGACCTCATCCGACGATTCACCGGCGTCGACGCGGTCTATGGGAGCGAGTTGCTCGCCGAGCACCTCAAGGCGGCATCCGCACTTTACACGCCGCACGCTCCGGCCGAGGGCCCGAAGGGCAGCCGCGACGAACTGATCCGGTCGGACAAACTCGTAGCCGCCGACCCGTGGGACGAACGGCCGAGCCGCGAGCAGTATCTCATCGGCCTCGTGCGGTCGCGGCTGCCGGCGGTCGAGATCCGCGACCTGTCGCCGATTCTGGATACGTTGCGTGCGATCAAGAGCCCGCGCGAGATCGACCTCCTGCGACGGGCGGGCCTCTTGTCCGCGATGGCGGTGACAGAAGCGATGCGGGCGACGAGGCCGGGCGTTGTCGAGTGCCATTTGGGCGCAATCGCCGACCGCGTTTACCTGGCCCACGGGGCGCAGGGGCTTGGGTATCGGCACATTATCGCCGGCGGCGCGAACGCGTGGAACGCCCATTACTTCCGCAACAACTGCGAGTTGGCCGACGGCGACCTCGTCCTCGTGGACACCGCCCCCGACTACGGGTACTACACGAGCGACATCGGCCGCATGTGCCCGGTCAACGGGACTTACGCGCCCAGGCAGCGTGAACTTTATGGGTTCATGGTGGAGTATCATAAGGTGCTGCTGCGCCGCATTCGGCCCGGCGCCACCGCGGACCAGGTCCTGGCCGAGGCCGCGGCCGAGATGGTCGACGTGATCGGCAGGACGCGGTTCTCGAAACCGATCTACGAGAGTGCCGCGCGGCGGACCCTTGAGTTCAAGGGCCACCTCTCGCACGCCGTCGGCATGGCCGTCCATGATGTGGGGGATTACCACGCGGGGCCGCTGCGCCCGGGCGTTGTTTTTGCCGTTGATCCGCAGATGTGGGTGCCCGAAGAGAAGCTCTATATCCGCGTCGAGGACACGGTGGCCGTCACCGAAAGCGGCATCGAAAATCTCACCGCCGCTGCGCCGCTGGAATTGAAGGATATCGAGGCCGTCATGCGGGAGAAAAGAACGTTTCCCGTGGCGGGTTGTGGCTAGAACAGGTTTCCTGAACCGCAGGTCGCCTGTTCGAGTCGCCCGCGAGCACGACCACCCCCTTGGAGAATTGCCGGCGGTTCATGGGGAACCTCCTTTGGATGACACGCTCAATGTGCTCGCGCCGCGGGCCAAGTTCAAGCCCAATCGCTCCCGCCGCCGCAAGAGGGTTGGGCGGAAGAGCCTTGACCTGAAGCCCCGGCGGGACTACAGTCTTCAAGTGCCGAACCCCCGAAGGAGGGATTTGGCCCTTGACGGACCGGGGGGAGGCATGGGGAGACCCGACAGAGCCGAATGATCGACCTCCACACGCACACGCTACTTTCGGACGGGGAACTCATCCCCACGGAACTGGCGCGCCGGTTCGAGGTGCTGGGGTACCGGGCCCTGGCGATGACGGACCACGTGGACACGGGGATGGTCGAGACGGTGGTGCCGGTGCTGGCGCGGGTGGCGGCGGACCTGGCGGGCGAGATGGAGATGACGGTGCTGGCGGGTGCGGAGGTGACGCACTGCCGCCCCAGGCACATCGCGCGGGTCGTCGAGCGGGCGCGCCGGCTCGGGGCGCGGATCGTGGTGGTGCACGGCGAATCGCCCGTCGAGCCGGTCATCGAAGGGACGAACCGGGCCGGCATCGAAGCGGGGTGCGACATCCTCGCGCATCCGGGGCGCCTCGCGGAGTCGGACGCGCGGCTGGCGGCGGAGCGCGGCGTCCTGCTGGAGATCAGCGGCCGGGCCGGCCACTCGCTCACGAACGGGCACGTGGCGCGCCTCGCGCGCGAAGTCGGGGCCCAGGTGATCTACGGTTCCGACAGCCACGACGTCGGGGACCTGAAGCCCCCCGAGAACGCGGAGCGCGTCCTGGCGGGTGCGGGACTCGGAGCGAAGGAGATCCAGGCGGCCCTGGCGGCGGCCGAGAGGCTGGTCGCCCGGGCGCTTGAGCGGGAGGGACAATAAATGCGAACGTTCCAGCGGATAGCGCGGTTGATTCGTCCGGCGATCGGGTTGCCGGTGCTGGCGGCCCTGGCGCTCGTGGGCCTGATGGTGCTGGCGCTCGGGTGCGGGGGCGAAAACGAGCGGGGCGCGGCGGCGTCGGCGCCGGCGCTGGCGCCGCGGGTGGCGGACGTCCCAGTGCCCGCGAACTTCAAGTTCGACGACCAGGAATCGAAGGACCGCAAGGTCGGCGAGTTGCGGTTCGTGCGGCACCTGTACAAAGGCGGGGCGCCGGTGCGCCAGGTGGCCGAGTTTTATCGGCGCCAGATGCCCGCGGCAGGCTGGACGCTCGTGGAGGAAAGTTTTTCGGTCGGCCGGCAGCGGTTCCAGTTCGAGAAAGGCACCGAAAGTTGCCACATCAGCATCTGGGACGACTGGGGCGCGAAACTCCTGATTCAGGTCTTCCCGCGGGGCGGCAGGCCGATGGAGCCTGACACGGGGTCGGGGATATGAAGAGCAAGCGCAAGCACGAGTTGCAGACGAACGAGTTGGCGGACTGGATCGGGCGGGTGATCCTTCGCCTGAAGCCGCACGCCCGGATTTTAGGCTGGGGCGCCCTGGTGGTCCTTCTGGCGGCGTTCGTCTTTTTCGTGTTGCCGAGAATCCAGCGCGGTTCCGGGGCGGAGTCGGTGTCGTCGGCGGTGTTCAACCGGGCGCAGCGAAGTTTCGAGGCGGAGCCGCTCCGAGAGTTCCTCCGCACCTATCCCGACTCGCCGCAGACTCCGACGGCGCGCTTGATGCTGGCGGATCGGGTGCTTCGCGAGTCGGCGGGCGGCGTCGAGGCCGGCGAAGGCGCCGACCGGCAAGCCAAACGCGAGAAGCAACTCGCCGAGGCCAGAGACCTCTACACGAAGATGGCCGAGACCGACGACGTCCGCCGGCCGATGGCCCGGGTCGGGCTCGCTCTTGTCCTCCTTGAGGAAGGCCGGCTCGACGAGGGCCGGGCGGCCCTCGAGGAAGTGCGCAAAGAGTGGCCTCAGTCGGTTGCGGCCGCGAAGGCCAAATCGCATCTGGAGGCGCTGGCGGGCTACGAGCCGATCGCCTTTTCCGACGAGCCTCTTGAAAAACCCGAGAAGCCCAAGGAACCAGGCGAGGGCGGCGGCGCGGCAAAACCGGGCGAACCGAAAGCGCCCGAAACCGGACCGCCCGCCGAACCGAAGTCCGGCCAGACGCCCGAACCGAAGGCCGAGAAATAGTCCGCCCCGGCGTGCGCCGGTGGGCGATCGAGTCTCCTGTGCAGGCGAACCTTTTTGAGAGAGGACCAACCCATGGCGGATTTGGCAGGGATGGCAGCGGCGCTGGAACGGGGGGACCGGGACACGGTCGTCCGGCTGGTCCAGGGGGCGATTAACGGCCTCGGGCATCAAGCCGCGCGGCAAGGTCGTCATCGGCACCGTGAAACAGGACCTGCACGACATCGGCAAGAACCTGGTGGCGATGATGCTGAAAGGCGGCGGGTACCACGTGACCGACGTCGGCGTGGATGTGGACCCGGCGAAGTTCGTCGAGGCCGCCAAGAAAGTCAACGCGGACATCGTGGCGATCTCGGCCCTCCTGACGACGACGATGCCCAACATGAAGACCGTCGTGGACGTGCTGAAGCAGGCGGGCCTGAAGGTGAAGGTGATGATAGGCGGGGCGCCGATCACTCAAGGCTACGCCGACGAGATCGGGGCCGACGGATACGCGCCCGACGCCGCCAGCGCGGTGGACCTGGCCAAGAGCCTCTTGTAAGTTTACAACGCCCTTTCAACGCAGCCCAAAGGGCCCCTTTGTTACATGGGGAGAGCGCAGAGATTGCAGAGAAGAAACAGTCTGTTTTTCAAAGCAACATCGTTTAAGGTCATTCTGTACTTCTTGCTGTTCTCTGCGTTCTCCGCGTTCTCTGCGTTGAAAAACACAGCGTGAAGAAATGCACCTCCCCGACCGCGAGCCGGAAACCCTCGAAATCACCCTCCAGAGCGAGCCGACCGAGCCGCGCCTCGACCGCTTCCTCGCCCTTCGCTGGCCCGCCCACAGCCGCGCTAGTTTTCAGAAACTCATCCGCGACGGGCGCGTCCTCGTGAACGACGAACCCGTCACGAAACCCTCGGGCGAAGTGCACCGGGGAGACCACCTCTTCGTCACGCTTTACAAGTCCCGGCCGCTCGGCATCGTCCCCGAACCGATTCCCATCTGTGTCCTCTACGAGGACGACGACCTCCTCGCCGTCAACAAGGCGCCCGGGATTATCGTGCACCCCGCGCGCGGCAACCCGCACGGGACGCTCGTCAACGCGGTGGCCTACCACGCGACGAGCCTCTCGCGCGGCGGCGACCCCTGGCGGCCGGGCGTCGTCCACCGCCTCGACCGCGACACCTCCGGCATCATCCTCTTCGCCAAGACCGACGCGGCCCACGTGCGGCTGGCGAGGCAATGGGAGGACCGGACCGTCGAGAAGCAGTACGTCGCCATCGTCGAGGGCGTGCCGGAACTCGACGCCGACGTCATCGAGCAGCCCCTCGGAAAGGACCGCCACGTCCGCACGCGCTACGCCGTCCGCCGCGACGGCACCGGCAAAGAAGCCGCCAGCCATTACGAGGTCGCCGAAACGTTCGATGGGTTTGCGGTCGTCCGCGTCTGGCCGAAAACCGGACGCACCCACCAGATTCGCGTCCACCTCGCGTACATCGGCCATCGCGTTGTCGCCGACCGGCAGTACGGAAGCCGGGACAGGTTGACCCTCCAGGAGATCGCGCGCGGCCGGGCGGAAAGGGACGAGGTGCTCTTGGCGCGGCAAGCGCTGCACGCGGCGCGGCTCGCGCTTCGGCATCCGCGCACCGGCGAGCCGCTCGTCCTCGAAGCGCCGCTGCCGGACGACATGCAGCGGACGCTCGACGCCCTGCGCCGCTGGCGCGCTGTTGGCGCCGAGCGCTGAGCGGCGTGCGACAGGTGAGTTTTTTAACGCCCGGCGTTGAGCGAAGCGAAACGCCGGGACGCTGTTCGCTGTTTGCTGTGCGCCGAGCGCTCTTCGCCGCGCCGGTCCCGGGGATTCCGCCCCGGCTGCGCCGGGGCCTCATCCCCGGGCGTTAACGGCGTGCGGCGCCGAGCATCGCGCGCCTGAACCCAAGGCGCTTGAGCGCAGCGCGTCGCGCGAGTCTGTTAACGCCCGGTCTTGAGCGAAGCGAAACGCCGGGACGAAACGCCGGGACGCTGTTTGCCGTTTGCTGTGCGCCGAGCGCCGGCGGCGCGAATCTGTTTAACGCCCGGTCTTGAGCGAAGCGAAAGGCCGGGATAAGATAGCAATGAATCAACGGGGGCTCGCCCATGCGCTATCACGTGATGTGGGGCACGTACGGCAGTTGGCTCCCCGGCGACCCGCGAGGCTTCCGCACCCGAAAGGGACGCCGACAGGTGCCGTGGGATTACCGTCACCCGCCGCCGCCCGGCACCTATGACCGGCTTCACGCGCACGCGCAGCAGAGCCTGAAGAAGCCGCCCGTCGTCCTCCCCGCGCCCTTGCGCGAGCCCCTCGGCCGGGCGTGTCTGGAGCGGTTCGGCCTCGAAGGCGTCGAGGTCTTTGCCTTGTCCGTGGGCGCGGAGCACGTGCATGCGGCGCTCGAATGCCCCGGCGAGGGCCTCAAGACGTTGGTGGGGCGGGCGAAGAAGGTTTCGTCGCACCGGATGCGCGACCGCCTTCCCGGCCGGGTCTGGCAGGAAGGATGCCGGCCGATCCGCGTGCGCGACGAGGCGCACTGGCAGAACGTGCTAAACTATATCAAGAGTCACGCGCCCGGCGCCTGGGTGTGGGTGCGGGGCGATCCCTGAGGGGCCGTGCCGAGCGCGGGGGTGGTCCCGGGGATTCCGCCCCGGCTTCCGGCTTCGTCTTCGACTACGCCGGGACAAGTCGCCGGGGCCTCATCCCCGGGCGTTATGAGGCGCACCTGTAAACGCCCCGACGCCGCGACCGTCCCGGGGATTCGCCCCGGCTGCGCCGGGGCCTCATCCCCGGGCGTTAACGGCGTGCGGCGCTGCGCATCGCGCGCGTGAATCGCGGCGATTGAGCGCGTCGCGCGTGCGAATCTGTTAACGCCCGGTGTTGAGCGCAGCGAAACGCCGGGACGCTGTTCGCTGTTCGCTGCGCGCCGAGCGCTCTTCGCCGCGACGGGGGTTTTGGGGTTGGCTCGGCGGGTGCAGCAGGTTAGAATTGCCCCGTGTTCACGGGGAATCGAAGGAGGAGCGGATGGCACTGACGGAACGGATGTGCGGGATCCTGGAGATGGGGATCCGCAAGGAGCGGGACGCCCACGATTTTTATCTGCGAGCGGCGAAGAACACGAACCATCCCCTCGGCAAGAAGATGTTCGGGCGGCTGGCGGACGACGAGACGAAGCACGAGCAGTTG
This sequence comes from Planctomycetota bacterium, assembly GCA_026387035.1. Lineage (NCBI taxonomy): Bacteria > Pseudomonadati > Planctomycetota > Planctomycetota bacterium. Next base: position 16,754 of record JAPLMM010000090.1, on the reverse strand, counting down.
CTCGCGTCGTGGTCGAGAGGGGGCGTGTGCCCGCGGAACGTCTCGCTGCCGCCGACCGGGCCGGACATCCTGAAGCGGGCCCACGCGAAGACCGACCGCGCCGTGAAGCCCGAGACCGGCGACCTCGAGGCGATCGAACTGGGGCAGAAGATGGAGCGCGAGGCGATCGCCTTCTACCAGGACGCCGCCGCCAAGGCCGAGGACCCCGAGGCCAAGGACCTCTTCGGCCGACTGAAGGCCGAGGAGGACAAGCACCTGGCGCTCCTCGTGGACCTCTATGAGTACATGCGGAACCCGAACCTGTGGAGCATTCGGGACGAGAAGGCGCATTTCGACTCCTGACGGTCCGGCCGGGGGATGCCGCATCGGCCCGAGATTCTCTTGCAGACCCCCCGGCGGGTGTTACAATGTGTCCAAGGGCTGTGGAACAGCCATGGGGGCCAAAGGGGCCCAGGGTTTGACGACGAGGTTCTGCGAAAGGAGACTGAGGATGAGGTACGTAGCGATGCTGGCGTTGTTGGCGTTTCTGACGGTGCCGCTGGTCGGCTGCAAGAAGGCGGAGGCGCCTGCGCCGCCGGCCAAGAAGCCGTCGGCGGAGAAAGCCACCGATCTGCTGAACAAGGCCGCCGAAGAGGCCGGCAAGGCTGCCCCCGAGGCTGCCAAGAAGGCTGCCCCCGAGGCCGCCAAGGCCGTTGAGAAGAAGGCGACTGAGTAAGTCCCATCGCCTAAATGGGCTTTTACGGCCTGCACGAGAACGCAAGGGCGACCGGGCGCCGCCGTCCGGCGGTGTTTGTGTCGCTCTGCTTTAGGTTCTGTCTGATAAATCGCGCGGTGGCCTTCCCAGGCCACCGCGCAGGGCACGGAAGGCGGTGGCGGCCTAGGAAGTTTACCCGCCGGGGCGGGGCCGCCACCCAAGAGCATTCTGGATTTATCAGACAGAACCTAGACCGGCCGGAGCAGGAAGCCACCCATGCCCACCTGGGTCGTGACCGGAGGCGCCGGATTTATCGGGTCGAACTTTGTTCGGCTCGCGCTCGAGGAGCGGCCGGACCTGCGGATCGTCACGATTGACCTCTTGACCTATGCCGGAAACCTGGGAAACCTGGAAGGGGTTCCGGCGGATCGGCACGCGTTTGTCCGGGCCGACATCTGCGACCCCGAGGCGGTGCGCCAGGCCGTCCCCCAGGGAGCCGACGCTCTCCTCAACTTCGCCGCCGAAACCCACGTGGACCGGTCCATCCTCGGGCCCCTGGCGTTCGTCCGGACGAACGTCCTGGGGACGCAGGTGCTCCTGGACGCGGCCCGCGAGAAGGGGGTCAAGCGGTTCCTCCAGGTCTCGACGGACGAGGTGTACGGGTCGCTCGGGCCCGGCGCCTCGGCGTTCACAGAGGCCTCGCCGCTCGTCCCCTCCAGCCCGTATGCGGCCAGCAAGGCCGCCGCGGACCTCCTCGTCCTCGCCGCCCGGCACACGTACGGGCAGGACGTCGTCATCACCCGCTGCTCGAACAATTACGGGCCGTACCAGTTCCCGGAGAAACTCATCCCCCTGATGCTCTCCAACGCGCTGGAGGATAAGCCTCTGCCGGTGTACGGCGACGGGCGCCAGGTGCGGGACTGGATCCACACGGACGACCATTCGCGGGCCGTCCTGGCGGCGCTCGATGGCGGGCGGCCCGGAACCGTTTACAACATCGGCGCGCGAAGCGAACGGCAGAACATCGACGTCGTGCGCGAGATTCTGCGGCAGGTCGGCAAACCCGAGTCGCTCATCCGCTTCGTCAAGGACCGCCCGGGCCACGACCGCCGATATGCCATGAACCCGGCGCGGATCGAAGAGGAACTCGGCTGGCGGCCGCAGGTTTCCATCGAGGAAGGGCTCGCCGACACCATCCGCTGGTATCGCGACCACGCCGACTGGTGGCGCCGCGTCAAGGACGGGTCGTACCGCGAGTTTTACGCCAAGTGGTACGGCAATCGCTGACCCCGGTCGCACGCCGTCCGCCGTTCAATCCGCAATCCGAAATCCGCAATCCGCAATTTCTTCCCCCCGGAACTTTCCTTGACTTTCCGCCGCGCGGCCTCATCCTAGCCCTATGCCGCGAGAAGCCCCGCGAACCGACGAAGACCTCTCGAAGCCGCCGATCCGCCGGTACGCCGGCCCCATCGTCGATTGCCACACCCACGTCCGCACGCTGGAGGAAGCGCGCCTGCTTCTCGCGGTGGCCGAGGCCTTCGGCGTCCGCGTCGTCTGCGGCGTGGTGGACCTGGAGGGGATGGCGGCGCTCGTCGAGGCGCTGGGGGACCGGTTCCGCCCCATCGTCTGGGTGGATCACGGGCTCATCGGCCGGCCGGAACGCTTCGCTCGCGAGAGCGTCGGCCGCATCCTGGCCGCGCGGAATCTCGGGGCGGTGGCCGCCCGCATCCTGGCCGCGCGGAATCTCGGGGCGGTGGCCGCCAAGTTCTGGTATTCGCCCCGATTCGTCGCCGAGACAGGTTTCTCGATCGACAGCCCGGCGCTCGGGCCCGTCCTGGAGGCGTTGGCGGAACTCGGCATGGCGGCCCTCGTCCACATCGCCGACCCGGACGCCTGGTTTGCCGCCTACTACGCCGACCGCGCGCGGTACGGCACGAAAGCGGAACACTTCGACCGGCTCGAGCGCGCCCTCGACCGCCACCCGGACCTCAAGGTGCTGGGCGCCCATTTCGGCGGCCACCCGGAGGACCTGGCGCACCTCGGCCGACTCCTGGAGCGGCACCCGAACTACGCGATCGATTCGAGCGCCACGAAATGGGTCGCGCGGGCTCTCGCGCTCCAGCCCGCCGAGAGCCGCCGCTTCGTCGTCCGCTGGGCGGACCGGATTCTCTTCGGCACGGACCTGGTGGCCTTTTCCGAGGCCGTGCCGGAGGACTATGCCTCGCGGTACTGGGCCCATCGCTGGATGTGGGAAGGCGAGGGCCCGAGGCCGTCGCCCGTGCCGGACCCGTCCGCGCCCTGGCCCGAAGGGGCGAGGGTCCACGGACTGGCGCTGCCGGACGACGTCCTCGCGAAACTCTACACCGCCAACGCCCGCCGGTTCCTGGGCGTCGAGGTCGCGTGAGTTTTGGGCCGCCGCCGTGAGGCGGCGGTAACGCCCGTCAACGCCCGGCCTTGAGTCCCGGCGTGCCTTGCGCCTTGTGTTTGTTCAACGCCCGGCCTTGAGTCTCGGCGCAGCCGGGACGAAAGGCCGGGACGCCTTTGGCCGCTCGTCGCGCCGCGGCGGTCCCGGGGCCCGCCACGGCGGGTAAAATTCGCCCCGACTTCCGGCTTCGTCCCGGCGCGCCGGGACAATGGGCGCGATGTCATGCGAGCCGCCCGCGGAAGCGGGCGGTCACGTTCCCTACCGTGGCATGTGCCAGGGCGGGGAACGGCGCCGCGATATCCCCGACGCCTTGACATTGGCGCAGCAGCGCATAAACTACGCTCGGGGCTGCGTAGCTCAGGGGTAGAGCAGGGGACTCATAAGCCCTGTGTCGGTGGTTCGATTCCACCCGCAGCCACCAGGCTTCGTTCGCCGCGAGCCTTGCGAGCGGCGAACGAAGCCTGCCACGGCATACCCCCGGCGACCTGTCACGGCGTAGTCCCGGCGCGCCGGGACAAAGTTTACCCGCCCGTGGCGGGCCGGAAGCCGGGCTCTTGCACGCCTCCAAGACCGCCGGGCGCTCAGCGTTTCCGCAGGTCCTTGACCTGGTCTTCGACCAGAATGAGGAACGCCTCCAGGATCGCCACCACCCACAACATTCGGTGGGCCATGCGATGCTCCTCTCCCTGCCCCTCCTCGCTCTCGCGGGGCATAGGATAGCGAGGCCGAAGGTCCGATGCAAGAGGCGAAGTCCCTTGACTTGCCGCCGGGCCGGGCGCACCTTGGCCCCCATGGCGCCGAGCGTTCCTATCCTGGTCATCACCGGTCAGACGGCCACGGGCAAGGAGCGCCTCGCCGTGGCCGTCGCCGAGCGTCTCGGAGGCGAGATCCTCTCGGCCGATTCGATGAAGGTGTACCGCGGGATGGACATCGGGACCGCCAAGGCGCCGCCCGACGTTCGCCGCGCCGTCGCGCACCATCTCGTGGACGTGGCCGACCCGGGTCCCGGCGCGCCGGGATTCTCGACGGCCCGGTGGGTCGAGTCGGCCGATGCCGCCATCGCCGACGCGACCGCCCGCGGGCGCGTGGCAATCGTCTCCGGCGGGACGGCGCTCTACCTGAAGGCGCTCCTGGAGGGTCTCTTCGAGGGGCCGGCCGCGGACGAGCGGGTCCGCGCGCGCCTCTCTGCCGAGGCCGAGGCGAAAGGGGCGGACGCCCTGCATCGGTGCCTGGCGGAAGTGGACCCGGCGGCGGCCGGGCGAATCCATCCGAACGACCTCAGGCGAATCATCCGCGCGCTCGAGGTGTGGGAACTGACCGGATCGCCCATCTCGGCGCTTCAGACGCAGTGGGGCCGTCGCCGCGAACGTTACCGGCCGCTCCTCGTGGCCATCCGCCGGTCGCCCCAGGACCTGGACCGGCGGATCGAGGCGCGCGTCCGGCGGATGGTGGAGGCGGGCCTCGAGGACGAGGTGCGCCGGCTCGCGGACCGGCCGGGGGGATTGGCCCTCGGCCCAAGGCAGGCGCTCGGCTATGCCGAGGTCCTGGAGCATCTGGCCGGCCGAATCACCTGGGACGAGACGCTCGAGGCGATTCGTCTACACACGCGCCAGTTCGCGCGGGCCCAGATGAAATGGCTTCGGCGGTTCGAGGGCCTCGTCTGGCTCGATGCCGCGCCCGACACGCCCACGGATGGGCTCGCCGACCGCGTGGAGCAACTCTGGGACGAGCACGCGGGGAGAACGGCACCATGACCCGGCGGAAAGGGAAGGGCTGGTCCATGCAGAAGGCCGCGGCGATGGCGTGGGCCCTGGCGGCACTGGTGGCCGTGGCGGTCGGCCACGCCGGCGCGCCGGCGGCGGCGGGCGGCGAGGCGCCGCGCGTCCCGCTCATCTACTCCACCGACCTCTATCACCCGCACGTGGACCTGGACGACCACTTCGACCTGGCCCAGGTGTTCGCGATGCCCGAGTTCGACGTCCGGGCGATCATCCTGGACGTGAACGGGGAGGTGGCCCGGGCCGGCCGCCCGGCCGTCGAGCAGATGATTGCCCTGACGGGCCGCCGCGTGCCGTGGGCGCTCGGGCTCAAGAGCGCTCTGGCGGGCCCGGGCGACAAGGCGCTCGACCAGCCGGCCGAGTTCCAGGCCGGGGTGACACTCATCCTGAAGGTCCTGGCCGAGGCCGCCGGCCCCGTAACCGTCCTCACGACCGGCAGCGTGCGCGACGTCGTCGCGGCCTTCAACCGCGACCCGGTCCTGTGCCGGGAGAAGATCCGCGGCGTGTACGCCAACATCGGCAGCGCGGTGGTCGGCGGCGGGGAGTATAACGTTCGCCTCGATGCCGCATCGTACCGGGCGCTCCTGGCGTCGGGCCTGCCGGTCGTCTGGTTCCCCTGCCTTCCGGAGGCGCACCCGGGGGCCACGTTCTGGCGGTTCGACTTCGGGCCGATGTTCGAGGGCGACACCGTGCCCGCCGGTCTGCGGTGCTACTTCACCTACGCCATGCGGAAACTCGACCCCCGCACGTTCGAGCCCGTGGCGGCGCTGGCCGACGCGTCGCTGGCGTCCGTCCGGCCGAAGGGGCTCAAGGAGATGTGGTGCACGCCCAGTCTCCTCGCGGCGGCCGGCCGAAAGGTCTACCGCACCGGCCCCGCCGCGTGGGTGGCGGCGACGGCTCCCCCGCCCGGCGCCACCGAGGAACGGGTCTGCGAACTCGTCCCCGCACGGGTGGAACTGGACGATGCCGGCAAGCCCACGAAGGTGGAGTACGGCGCGGCCGAGCCCAACGTGACGGCCTTCCGCAGGACCGACGCCGAACGTTACGGCAAAGTGATGAACAGTTGCCTTCTCGACCTCTACCGGCGATTCCCCCTGGCCGGCAAGGCCGCGGAGGCCGGGCACACGGAAGGGAGATGACCATGGCGGCGAATGTTCCGACGCGCGACGAAGCGATGGCGCTCGTGAAGGAGTTCAACAAGAGCGAGGGCCTCATCAAACACGCCCTGGCCGTCGAGGCTGTCATGCGGTACATGGCCCGGAAGCGCGGCCAGGACGAGGAGACGTGGGGCGTCGTCGGCCTCATCCACGACCTCGATTACGAGCGGTTCCCCGACCAGCACTGCAAGAAAACCGAGGAGATTCTCCGCGAGCGCGGCTGGCCCGAGGGCCTTGTCCGGGCCGTCGTCTCGCACGGCTACGGGCTCTGCACCGACGTCGAGCCCCAGACCGAGATGGAGAAGGTCCTCTATGCCATCGACGAACTGACGGGCCTGGTCGTCGCGACCGCGCTCGTGCGCCCGTCGCGGTCCGTCATGGACATGGCCGCCAAGAGCGTCCGCAAGAAGTGGAAGGACAAGGCGTTCGCGGCAGGCGTCAACCGCGCGGTCATCGAGGACGGCGCCCGGCGTCTCGGCATGGACCTCTCGGACCTCATCACCGACACGATCCTGGGCATGCGCGAGGCGGCCGAGGAACTCGGTCTGGCGGGCCCGGCCAAAGCCTGACAAGACAATGCCTCACGCCAAGGTTGCGAGGGACGGGCGCGCCCACGTCGAGACGGGCCACGTTTAGCCGCCGCGCTTGCGCGGCGTGTGTTGTTCCGGCCGGCGAACCCGTTGCCCCGCGTGCCCGCGTTCGCTTATAATCATTCCGGTCCCGGCGCGCCTGCCCCGCCTGCCCCGTTGGGGTTGGGGTTGGGGTTGGGGTTGGGGCCGGGATTCTCAACCCTTGTGGCCCCTCGACTACGCTCGGGGCCACCCTGAGCCTGTCGAAGGGTGGAAAATTGGCATGGCGGAGCGGGACTATTACGAGGTGCTCGGCGTCCCCCGCGGGGCGAGCCAGGAGGACGTCCGCAAGGCCTATCGCGGACTCGCCCGCAAGTTCCATCCCGATCTGAACCCCGGCGACGCCGAGGCCGAACGCCGGTTCAAGGAACTCGGCGAGGCGTACGAGGTCCTCTCGGACCCCAAGAAGCGCCAAGTGTACGACCAGTTCGGGCGCGAAGGCGTCCGGGCGGGCGCCGCCACCGGGGCCGGGCCGTCCGGAGTCCGCTACACCTGGACCGGCGAAGGGTCGCCGTTCGAGGACGTGGCGTTCGAGGCGTTCGCCGGTTCGGGCGGCCAGGCGGGGAGCATCTTCGAGGAAATCTTCAGCCGCCTGGGCGGGATGCGCGGCCGGCGCGGGGCCCAGCGGGCGGCGGTCGCCGGCCGGAACCTCGAGAGCGAAATCGAATTGTCGTTCGACCAGGCGGTGGGCGGCGTGCGGACGAGCGTTCTCGTGCAGCGTCCGGTCGGCGACGGGCGTGTGCGGCGCGAGCACCTCCGGATTAACGTTCCGGCGGGAGTCCGGGATGGCCAGCGGATCCGCCTCCGCGGCCAGGGAGCGCCGGGCGCGGGCGGGGCGCCCGCCGGCGACCTGTACCTGAGAGTCCGCGTCAAGCCGCACCCCTATTTCCGTGCCGAGGGGCGCGACGTGACCATCGACGTGCCGATCTCCGTCGCCGAGGCCGCCCTCGGCGCAACGGTCGAAGTGCCGACCGTTCACGGCCGAACGAGCGTTCGTATCCCGCCGGGCACGGCGGGCGGGGCGAGACTGCGGCTGAAAGGTCAGGGCCTGCCCGACGCCAAGGGCGACTCGCGCGGCGACGAGTACTGCGTCATTCGCATCGTGCCGCCCAAACGCCTCGACGAACGCCAGAAGCGTCTGTTCGAGGAATTGCGCGAGGCCGAGGGCCCGGGCCCCCGGCGGGGCCTGGAGTGGGCCAAAGAGGAATCGCCGGGTAAAAAAAAGGGCGGCGAATGACGGTTTTATGGTGCGGCGGGAGAACATCGCCGCGACCTTCCGGTCGCGGCTCACGGTGAGCCGCGGGCGGAAGCACGCGGCGAGCGCGACCGGCCGTGGCACACGACGCGGCGGGAGAACGTGGCGCGCCGCGTAAGGACGGGGAGCGACTCATGAGCCCGCAGAGCGAACCGGAAACCTACACGGTCCAGCAGGCGGCCGAGAGGCTCGGTGTCAGCCCCGCCGACGTCGAGTCGTACGTCGAGGAAGGGCTCGTCGAGCCGGCGCGGGGGCCGGCCGGGCGGAAGTCGTTCAGCCGGGCGCAGATGCGCCGGCTCTGGACCGTCGTGACGCTGCATCGCGACCTGGGCGTCAACCTGCCCGGGGTAGGGGCGGTGCTGCAACTGCGGGAGCAGTTCGAGCAGATGCGGCGCGATTTGGAGACGCTCGTCGAGATCGTCGAACGCGAACTCGGGCCCGACGTCTGGGACCGCCTCTGGCCCGAAGGCCGGCCCCGGCCGGGCGTCAACATCTCGGTCGAGGGCATCTCGGAACCCGGCGCTCCCGAAGGGGGCGAGGCGCAGCAGCACGGGTCGCCGGAACCGGAGGAACAATCGTGAACCACGACCTTGCGTCCTCGCTTGCCTTGAGCGCCCGAGGCGAAGGCTGGGCTTGGTGGATGGTTCTGGTCGCCTGCCTGGTTGTTGTCTTTTTTCTTCTGAGCGTTTTGCGGCGGCGGCTGGACCGGCCGATGGACCACAAGCCGAGCGACACGACCGACGCGTGGGCGGAGGCCGGCCGGCGGCTTTCCGTGAAGCCGGACGACCAGAACGGGCAGGACTCAGAGGAAGAGGATGCCGGATGAGCGATTCGCCCGCGTCGCCGCGAGGCGTGCCCGCGCCACGACCGACGCTCAATCGCCGAGAGCGGCTCCTGGCCGCGAGCGGCTTTCGCGCCGTCTATGCCGCACGCGCCCGCGCGGGCGACGGGCGGCTGGTCGCCTACGCACGCCCGAACGGGCGCGACGTGACGCGGCTCGGCGTGTCGGTGGGGAAGCGGTGCGGCAAAGCGGTCGGGCGGAACCGGGTCAAGCGGCTCCTGCGCGAGGCGTTCCGGCAGGCGCGGGCCGACTTGCCACGAGGATACGATGTGGTCCTCGTCACGCTCGGCCGGGACTACACGTTTGAGGAGTTGGACCGGCGGATCCGCACGCTTGTGCCCGAGGCCGTCCGGCGAGCCCAGGAGCGTGCGGCCAAGGGGTCCGACACGGAAGGAGCGGCAAGGTGAAGGGGGCGGCCGGAAGGGCGCTCGGGTGGCTGGGATCCCGTGCCGCCGGCATCGCGCGGTGGTTCAACGCCCGGCCTTGAGCGGAGCGAGGCGTTTGGCGCGAATCTGTTAACGCCCGGCCTTGAGCGGAGCGAAAGGCCGGGATGTCCCGGAGATTCGACCTGACGAAAGTCAGGTCTCATCTCCGGGCTTTAGAGGCTGTTTCAAATCCCCTCTCCCCCCGTGGGAGAGGGGTAGGGTGAGGGGGGTAGCGCCAGGCCTTCGGCCGACTTCACCCTCACCCCCTCCCTCTCCCATCGAGGGAGAGGGAGTTGTGAAACAGCCTTTTAGCCGAAGCGCCGGTCGGCGCTACTCGGCGACGCCGGCGCGGGCCTTCAATTGCTCGAGCCGCTCCCGGATGGCCTGGGCCTGCGGCGACTCGGGGTACTTTTCCATCAACTCGACGGCGAGGTTGTAGGCCTCGCGGTGTCTGCCGGTCTGGACGTGTTCGGCGATGCGGGTCTCCCATTCTCGGCGTTCCATGACGGCGGCGTTGCGGCGGAGTTCCTCGACCTGGCCGGCCAGCGCGTGGGCCTCGGGGCTGTCGGCGTGTTTCTCGAGGAGCGACTCCGCGACGCGCAGCGCCTGGCGCCAGTGCCGCCGGGCCGCAAGGTGCTCGATCTCGCGGTACAGGCGCTGCTGCTCCTGGCGACTGCTGCCTTCCTGTTCCAGCCGGACGCTTTCCGGCAGCCGGGCCGCGTCGGGGTTCTCGGGGTACTGTTCGGCCAGGGCGCGCGCCATCTCCATCGCGCGCTCCCACAGCCCCAGGCCCGTGTACCGGTGGATCTGGTCGGTGATGGCGGTGATCTCGGTTTGTTCGTGCTGGCGGAGGGATTCGGAGAGACGGGCCTCGAGTTCGGCGACCTGGTTGGAGTCGGCGTAGCGGGCGCGGAACTCTTCGAGCCGTTCCTGGGCGTCGCGGTACTTGGCGGCGTTGATGAGGGCTTCGATCTCGCGCCGAAGGGCCTGCTGGCGGTGTTTCTTGGCCAGTTGCCGCTTCGCACCCTTCTCGTCTTCCCCCAGGAGCGTGTTCTCCATGATCTCCGACAGCAGGCTGACGACTTCCTGGTGGGACGCGGTTTCCAGTTCCGTACTCCCCTGGCCGCCCTCGCGTTTCTGCTCGAGGGTGCGGAGCGTCCGCTCCATGAGTTTCGCGCTGACCGAGGCGCTGAACGCATACTTCAAAAGCAGCGCCAGGCACATCGGCAGGACGCCGAGCACCGCGCAGCCGGCGAAAACCCCCGTCGCGAGGACCAATCCCGCGAAGGAAAGTTTTTCCTGAACGGCTTCCAGGATGGCGGCGCCGAGAGCCACCAGGGCGCCGGCCCATGCCGCAATGGCGAAGAGCCAGAGCAGCCACGTCACGGCGCCAGGCCGAGGCAACTCCTTACCGATGGGTTTTCCTTCCGGGAACCGGGTCATGCCGTCTCTCCTTTTTCAAGGTTCGCCCGTTTGGCCGGCCGGCGCTCCCCCGCCTCAGGGGACAGAAAATTCGCCAGGAATTTTCTTGAATGCTCCCGGCCGGAATCCTAGCATGTCGTTGTTCATAACTCCGGCCCATCCCAGCGCAAGGGCCTCGCTCGGCGTCTTCGGACGTATGGGCGGGGCCCGATTTTTTTGCGCCGGCGCCGAGCCCTATTCTAACACAGGAGGGGGTTGGAGGAAAGATTTCTGTGCGCAGATTTTCCGCGCCCCGAGGAAACGGTGCAACGAAGTCAACGGATGGGGCTAGGCTCTGTCTGAGAAACGCGCGGCGGTCCCGGCCCCAACGGGGCAGGCGCGCCGGGACCGCCGCGAAGAACCAGGAGAACGTGAAACGGGTGGCAGCCTGGGAAGGCCGCCACCCGATGGGGGTTTTTCAGACAGAGCCTAGCCGTGCCGGCGCCGGCGGACAGCCCAGGTGGTGATCGCCCCCAGGCCGATAAGCAGGAGCGACGCAGGCTCCGGAACCACTGGGACGATGGGAATGGGGCCGCCTCCCCCGCCGCCCCCCCCGCCGCCACCGCCCCCGCCGCCGCCACCCCCGTCGCCGCCGGGCGGCGTGCCGCTGCCGCTGCCTCCGGACCCGAACTCGTAGGGGCTCGACGCGATGTCATACGGAAAAATGGCCAGGCCGGTGGGATGGTTGATCGGGCGTTCGTGCGGCAGCCAGTCGATCGGCAGTTCCGCCGTCCCCACCAGGGCCACCTTCACGTTGCCCGTTTCCTGTCCTTGCGAGGCCACGACCGAGATGTTCATGCCCATCTGCGAGAGGAACGTCGGCAGGATGCCGAGGTCCAGCCCGACGGCCATGGCCGTCTGCGATTCCTGGGCGGGTGTTTCGACGGGTCGCCGGCCGAACGCGTCCGTTGCGGACCCGATGTCGGCCGAGTCCACGCGCGTCCGGTGGTCCACGGCCATGTAGGCGTGTGGCTCAAGGCCGGGGCCCTCGAAGGCCGCCGCGCCAGCGGGTATCTCCAGCGCCAGCATCATCTCGACGTTGACGTGCGGCCGGATGTAACTGATGGCGGATTCATTCGCGAGGATCCAGTTCGCGATGGAGCCGTCGGGCTTGCCGTTCATGTACCGGCCCATGCCGCCCGGACCGAGCGCCAGGACCGCTGCGTCCGAGAGGGGATTGGCCCGCTCGTCCGACGCCGCATGCGACAGACCCGTGACCTCGGGATACACGAACGACGCCAGGCCGGCGGGAGCGGCCAGTTCGGCCGGCGCCTCGAACACCACGGTGCGAGGGGCGCCCGCCGCCATCCACGCGGAATCCTCAGCCGCCGGATCCAGCGGGCGTGCGGCCCAGCCCCTGAAGATCTGGCCACCGGCCGGCGCCAGGTACACTTCAACGAGTTCCTGACCGTCGGCCGTTAGGGCGACGGACGGCCCGAAACCGCCCGGAGTCCTGCCTTCAAAGAGGTTCCCGTCGGGGATGCTGGCGCCGGCGCCCACGCCCGCCAGCCAGAGGCCCGCCGCGATCCCCAACACCGCCCGAAAGGTGGTCTGAAACATAGCGACTGTCCTTTCCTGTCTTTCGGGGGAGCGGGGGACGATATGCCGCGCCGATGGCGTGAACAGAAACCACGCACGGCGCAAAGTCCCGCCACATTGGAGGGCTATATCGCTTAGCCCGCTTTCCCCGGGTGCATCTCGGCAGAGATACTCAACCCTGCCGTTGACATTATACACAAGAACGGCGGAAATGCAAATTTCCGAGAAAGATTCCGGCCGGCGGGGCGGATAAAGGGCCCCTATTGGCCGAATAAGCCGATTTTCGGCCTTTTAGATTCTGCTCTTCCAGCCCAGCCGGTCCGGACGGAATGCCGGCGGGAACGTCCGATAACCTGCTGCCCGGCCAACCGCAGAGCGGGCGCCTTTCAAAGCCCGCAGATGAGCCCCGGCGCGCCGGGACTCATCTGCGGGATGCGCGCCGTTCACATTTAGCCGCCGCGCTTCCGCCGTCGCCAAGGCTATGGCGGACAAGTGCGCGGCGCGTGCCCCCTCAATCACGCAGTTCCACGTGCCAGTACGCCGCGTCCAAAAACTGCTGCCACGACCGATACTTCGGGTCCCGGGCGTGCAGCGTGATGACCGGGCTGAAGCGCGGCGCCTTCGGTTCGCGCACCAGGTTCATGCCCGCCTCCGCCGGGGTCCGCCCGCCCTTGCGCACGTTGCACTCCAGGCAGGCGCAGACGACGTTGCTCCAGACGGTGTGTCCGCCTCGGCTCCGGGGGATGAGGTGGTCGATCGAAAGGTCCGAGGTGCGGAACTTCCGGCCGCAGTACTGGCACCGGCTCGAATCGCGCGCAAAAAGGTTCCGACGGTTTAGCCGCACACGCGTCTTGGGAATCCGGTCGTAGCGCACCAGGCGGATGACGCGCGGGACGGCCAGGTCGAACCGCACCGTCCGGATCCACTCCTGGTGCAGCGCCGGCTGGAACTTCCGCCGGTATTGCGAGAGTTCAGCCCACGAAGAAAAATCGTAGCAATTGTACGATTCATCCTCCACCGACACGACCTCCGCCACCTGTTTCCACAACAGGACAAACGCGTGCCGCGCGCGGATCACCCGCACCGCCATGAACAGGCGGTTCAGCACCAGGACGCTCGAGTCCAGGGCGCTGTGGGCCGGCGCTGCCAATGCCATGGCGTGGCTCATCTCTGCTGTCCTCATGCGCGCGAATCACCCCATACTATAGACCCAACGCCCCCCCTTGTCCAGTTTCCCCGCCCCGCCCGCGCCGCACCAAAAAACACCGCGCGGCGGGTGTCCCCACCCGCCGTGTTGCCGTTCGAGCCGCGACCTTCTGGTCGCGGTCACGGCTCTTGAACTTGGCTTGTCCCCATGCGCCCGCCACCGGATTTAAGGAAACACTTCGCCGCCAGGGCTGTGGAATTTCCCGGAAGGTATGCTTGCAATCCGCGCGTGCGCCCGCTATCCTTTCGCCCGCCAGGCTGACCAGCAACCTTGCGGGGTACGCTTCGCAGGTCAGACGCGCATTAGGGGAGAAAAAGTGAACCACAAGGCATTTGCACAACGTCAGATCGCCGCCATTCGCCGCACCGTCGGCAAGGGCCGGGCCATCAGCGCCCTGTCGGGAGGAGTCGACAGCGCCGTCGCCACGATCCTGGCGCACCGCGCGCTCGGCAAGCGCCTCAAGGTCATCTTCATCGACGACGGCCTGATGCGCGAGGACGAACCCCAGGAGGTCCGCGCGGCTTTCGCGCACCTCGGCATCCGCGTGCGGATCGTCCGCGCGGCGCGAACGTTCTTCGCGGCGCTCAAGGGACGGACCGATCCCGAGCGGAAGCGCAAAGCCTTCCGCGACGCCTTCTACAAGGTCTTCAAGAAAGCGGTGCGCGCCTCCGGCGCCCAGTTCCTCGTCCAGGGGACCATCGCGGCCGACATCGTCGAAACCCGCAAGGGCGTCAAGACGCAGCACAACGTGCTGGACCAGATCGGCATCAGCGCAAAGGGCCGCTACGGCTACACGACGATCGAGCCCCTCAAGACGCTCTACAAGCCCGACGTGCGGAAGGTCGGCCGGGCCCTCGGCCTGCCGAGAAGCCTTTACGCCCGCATGCCGTTCCCGGGCCCGGGCTTGGCGTGCCGATGCCTCGGCGAGGCGAACCCCGAGCGCATCGCGATCGTCCGCACCGCCTGCAAGATCGTTGAGGAAGAGACGAAGCGCTTCAAGAAGTTCCAGGCGTTCGGGGTGCTCCTGGAGGACCGGGCGACGGGGGTGACGAAGGACGGCCATCGGCGTTTCGGCCACATCATTGCCGTCCGCTGCGTGGATTCCGAGAACGCGATCACAGCCACGGCGACGAAACTGCCCTGGCCCGTGCTCATGAAAATCCAGAATCGGATCTACCGGGAGATCCCGTCCGCAACGAAAGTCGTGTACGATCTGAGCCCGAAGCCGCCCAGCACGATTGAGTACATCTAGGCGTTCGCGGCCAAGCAGACGCCGGACCAAGTCGGCGGAGACCGTATGAGCGGAAACAAGGCGGCGCTGATTCTCGAGGACGGCACGGCGTTCGAAGGCAAGCCCTTCGGCGCCGCCGGGGAAGCCTTTGGAGAAGCCGTTTTCACCACCGGCGTCGTCGGGTACCAGGAACTCCTCACGAACCCCTCCTACGCCGGCACGCTGGCTGTCCTCACGTACCCGATCATCGGCAGTTACGGCGTCAACGACGAGGACAACGAGTCCGACGGCGTTCACGTCCGCGGCATCGTCGTCCGTGAATACAGCCGAACCTTCTCGAACTTCCGCGCGACCGGATCCCTGGAAGATTTTCTGAAGGAGCACGGCGTCGTCGGCATCCGCGAGGTGGACACCCGCGCCGTTACCGTTCACTTGAGGGACCACGGCGAGATGGGGGCGGCCATCGTCTCCGGCGACTTTGACGTGAAGGCAATCGCCAGGAAACTCAAGAAGACCCCCTCCCCCTTCGGCGGAGACCTCGTCGAGGGATTGACCTGGGAAAGCGTCCGGCCTCCGAAGGGCCCGACGAAACACCGGATCGTCCTCGTCAACCTGGGCGTGAAGAACAGCCTGCTCGTGCAACTCGCCGCCCTTGACTGCTCGGTAGACGTTCTGGCCTGCACGGCCTGCGCCGATGAGGTGCTGGCCAAGAAGCCCGAGGCCGTCATCGTCGCCGGCGGTCCGGGCGACCCGCGCGTCCGGACGCGTGCCGTCAAGATGGTCGCAGGGCTCCTGGGCAAGGTTCGGCTGCTGGGGATCGGCCTGGGGCACGAGGTGCTCGCCCTCGCCCTCGGATGCAAAGTGAAGCGCATGAAAACAGGCCACCGCGGCGTCAACTACCCCGTCACGGACCTGACGGGCGGCCCCTCGCTCATCACGGTTCAGCATCACAGTTTCGTGGTGGATGGCGAGCGCTTGCCGAGAGACGTTGCCGTCGCCTACGAAAATCTGAATGACGGGACGGTCGAGGGAATCCGCAGCCGCAAGTTCGACGCGGCGGGCCTTCAGTTCCACCCGTGCCCGGACGAAATAGGCGCGCCGAGCCCGCTCTTGAAGGCATTCTCGGAAGGCGGCCGCCCGCCCGCACGTACGAAGAAACGAGGCAGGCGCAAGGCCTGAATGAGGCGGTTTGAGGTCTTGGACTGGAGATCTCCGATTTGAAATCTGAAATTTGAGATCTGAGATTTGAGATCTCAAATCTCAAAGAACGGACAGGGAACGCCCGTGCCCAAGCGCACCGACATCAAGAGCGTGCTGATCATCGGCTCCGGCCCGATCATCATCGGCCAGGCCTGCGAGTTCGACTATTCCGGCTCCCAGGCCTGCAAGGCCCTCAAGGAAGAGGGCTACCGGGTCATCCTCATCAACTCGAACCCGGCGACGATCATGACGGACCCGCGGATGGCCGACCGCACCTACATTGAGCCCATCACCGCCGAGGTCGTTGAAAAAATCATCGCGCGCGAGCGCCCCGACGCGGTTCTGCCGACCCTCGGCGGCCAGACAGGCCTCAACGTCGCCGTCTTCCTCGCCCGCGCCGGGGTGTACAAGAAGTACGGCGTCGAGGTCCTGGGCGCCAGCCCCGAAGCCATCAGCCGCGCCGAGGACCGCGACCTTTTCAAGAAGGCCATGCAGGAGATCGGCATCCGGGTGCCGGAGAGCGGCATCGCCACCAGCGTCGAAGAGGGTCTGGAGATCGGCCAACGGATCGGGTTCCCGCTGATTCTACGTCCGGCGTTCACGCTGGGCGGCGCGGGCGGCGCGACGGCCTATAACCAGGAAGAACTCGCCGCCGCCCTCACCCACGCCCTCACCACGAGTCCCGTCGGCCAGGTGCTCGTCGAGCAGTCGGTCCTCGGGTGGAAGGAAATCGAGTTCGAGGTGATGCGCGATTGCCGGGACAACGTCATCATCATCACCTCGATGGAGAACGTGGACCCGATGGGCGTCCACACGGGCGACTCGATGGTCGTCGCCCCCTCGCAGACGCTCACCGCCAGGGAATACACCGAGTACACCGACCTGTGCCGCCGCATCATCCGCAAGATCGAC
>JAPLMM010000089.1 GCA_026387035.1 Planctomycetota bacterium | reverse complement strand
TCCTTCAGGAGGGCCAACTCCTGCGTCAGGCCCTTCTCACGCTCCGAGTGTTTCGAGATGACCACGGAGTAGTGCAGCAAAATCGCCATCAGAAACAGGACGCACAGAAATGTCATCAGAACGGCCGGGTGAAGCGTGATCCTCATGGCCACCCATTCCAGGGCCCTCGGATAGATTCCGGAGACGAGGACAGCCACGGCCGTCAGGACCCAGAGAACGGAATACTCCTCGCGCAGGCGGCGCTTGCGAATCAGTTCGAACGTCATCAGCAGCAGCACGCCGCCCGCCAGGACCAGCGCGACACGATGCTCCCATCGAAAGAAGTACACTAGGCCACCTCCTCTTCCAGGTGCACCGGCGCCTTCACCAGGTCCATGACGACGGCCAGGAGCACCTTCGACATGTAATGGGCGCCGTGGAGCGGGCGGATGGAACTCGTCCCCTCGCGCCGCCGACGCATCGTCGCCGGCACTTCGCAAACCCGGAGGCCCTGCTTGTGCAGGAGCACCAGGGACTCCGGCTCGGGATAATCCTGGGGATACTCGGCGGCGAACAGTTGAATCGCCCGCCGGCCGGCCGCCCGGAACCCCGACGTCGGGTCCGTCACCCGCTGCCGAAGCACCAGCGAGATGACGTTCGCGAGGATCTTGATGCCGATCCACCGCATCCCCCTCGCCGTCATGCCGCGCGGCACCAGGAACCGCGACCCGATCACCAGGTCCGCCTCGCCCGCGAGGATCGGCCCCACCAGGTCCGCCAGCCGGCTCGCCCGGTGCTGGCCGTCCCCGTCAAACTGGAGCGCCACGTCGTAGCCCTCCTCGCGGGCGTAGCGGTAGCCGGTCTGCACCGCCCCGCCGATGCCCAGGTTGACGGGCAAATCTATCACGCGGGCCCCGGCCTCGCGGGAACGCAGGCTCGTCGCGTCGCGCGACCCGTCGTTCACCACCAGCACGTCCGTCCACGGGGCCCGGCCGTGGAGGTCCTCGATGACCCGCTGGATGCAATCGGCCTCGTTGTAGGCGGGGATGATGGTCAGGGCGCGGCATCCGCCGAGGTCGACCTGTCGGCTCAAGCGGCCGTTTTTCGCCCTGTCGGGCATCGTTTCCTGTTCCACCACCGCAGAGGCTCCCGGCCCCGCAAAATGCAAGGCGTTTGGGCTTAGAGGGTTGAATTCGGGTTACAGTCTAACCGGCCGGCCCCGCCGTGTCCAGCCCCTACCGGCATCGGGCGGCGGCGAGGCGAAAAGGACTCACGCCTTCTTTTGCGCGAAGGCCGTCGGAATGGCGCTTGCGCCGAGAAGCGATTCGATCCAGACGGCCGGGGCGACAGCCAGCGTCGTCGCCGCCCACATGAATCGCCGCGCGAGCGCCCCTGCCCCGCCGCCCTGTTGCTCCGCCGCCCAGAACCGCTGCGGGTCCGTCCAGGGCAGGAGGCTGATGGCGGCGGTCGGCGGATGCAGAAAACTCGTCCGATGGGCCACGCTCCGGACCGCGAAGCCCGCCGACTCCAGGAGCCGACC
>JAPLMM010000088.1 GCA_026387035.1 Planctomycetota bacterium | reverse complement strand
GCATCTACACCTCGGCGGGCGAGCCTTTCACCCAGAGCATCGCTTACTCCTGCGACCGCGGCCGCACGTGGGCCAAGTATGAGAAGAACCCCGTGCTCGGCCACATCGTGGGCGGGAACCGCGACCCGAAGGTCCTCTGGCACGCGCCCACGAAGAAGTGGGTCATGGCCCTGTACCTCGACAAGAACGACTACGCCCTGTTCGGGTCGCCGAACCTGAAGGAGTGGACGCGATTGTGCGACGTGCCGATGCCGGGCTCAGGCGAGTGTCCCGACTTCTTCGAACTTGCGGTCGACGGCGACCCCAGGAACTCGAAGTGGGTCTTCTGGGGCGCCAACGGCAACTACATGCTCGGCGCGTTCGACGGCAAGACCTTCACGAAGGAAGCCGGGCCGCTCCAGTCCAACTGGGGCGGCAACTGCTACGCCGCCCAGACCTGGAGCGACATTCCGCCGTCCGACGGTCGGCGCCTCCAGATCGCCTGGATGCGCGGCGGCAAGTACCCCGGCATGCCGTTCAACCAGCAGATGAGTTTCCCCACGGAACTGGCGCTGCGCACGACGCCGGAGGGCGTCCGCCTCACCAAGAAGCCCGTCCGGGAGATCGAGAACATCCACGCGAAGAAGCATTCCTGGGCGGCCCGAGCGCTCGCGCCCGGCGGCGAAAACCTGCTCTCGGGCCTCGAGGGCGAACTGTTCGACATCCGCGCCGAGATCGAACTCGGCCAGGCGACGGCGGTCGGCTTCACGCTGCGCGGCCAGAAGGTGCGGTACGACGCGGCCGCCAAGGAAGTCACGGCTTTAGGCAAGAAGGCGCCGCTTGCGCCGATCGACGGCAGAATCCGCCTCCAGATCCTCCTGGACCGGACCAGCATCGAGGTTTTCGGGAACGACGGACTCATAGCGATGCCGACGTGCTTTCTGCCGGACCTTGCGAACCGCACGTTGGCCGTCTACGCCGAGGGCGGCGAGGCCCGGATCGTCTCGCTCGAGGTGTACGAACTGCGGTCCGCGTGGGAATGACAGGGAAGGGAAAGGCGAAAGTAATCGCGGCGGCCTGAAAACCCTGACGGTCGTGGCTCGGACACTATAACCGAGCCGCGAGCGTCAGCGAGCGGACGCCGTTCATACGCCGCGTGCATCATAGACCGCCATGGCTTCCCCCTGTTGGTTCACCACATAGGCGACCGCTTGTTCAACCGCTGTCTCATGCCAGAGGTATCGGGTACTGCCGTGACGGGTCCAACGCTTCCGACCAGGGGCATCGAAACCGGCCTCATTCAATCCTCGGCTGGCGTAGGCCTTCAGCGACGTCATGACTCGCTCCGGCGTCTCGGCCGCCGCAACAACTACATGGACATGTGTCTCTCTCACATGGGCGGCCAACAGACGCCAGCCACGCGCCGCACAGGTTTCGTGAAGGAATCGCAACACACAGCATCGCTTTGCCGGATTGAGCGCGTAGGGATCGCCCTGCATCACGCCGACAGCCTTCGCCTGCCGGACCGGGTCTGGCGGAAGATACGGTGTGCCCGGAATCCGGTGGACTCGGTCGGCGGAGCCGCGGGCATCGCCATGAAGCCACGTGCCGTAACAGGTAAACGTGATAAGGTAGGCGAGGGGGAACGGGAAGTTTTCCGTCATTGGGACCGCTCCCTTACGGTCGCGGCTCGGATTCGGCGCGGCTCAGACACTATAACCGAGCCGCGAGCGTCAGCGAGCGGACGCCGCTCCTCGGATTCGGTCGCGGCTCGGATACGGAATTCCGCAATCCGCGCCGCGCAGCGCCAGCGCTATTTCTCAATCGGCACGAGGACGATGTTGCGGAACTCTTTTTGGGAGCCCTCGGCCTGGAGACCGATTTTTCCGGGAACCTCCTCGCACTCGGCGGCGGTGTTCTGGGTGAGGTTGTTCACTTGGATCTCCAGGTTGCCGCCGTCGAGGGTGATGTCGTAATCGTTCCACTGGCCCGTCGGCCGCTCGTTGGACTCGTGCATTTTGGTGGTGTGGCGTCCGCTGGTGCGGTCGGTGGCGACCTTCATGGGGAAGTTGTCGATGTTCCAGATGTCGCCCATGGCGCCGGACTGACCCTGGCACTCGATGCACTTTGGCCAGACCTTGTCGGGTCCGACGATGCGCACGAGGACGCCCGAGTTGCCGGCCGTCACGTGCCGCATCTGAAGGTGGAGCGCGTAATTCGTGAAGTCCTGGGTGGTGCGGAGGTAGCCGGCGGGATTGCCGGTGTCGGTGATGACGCCGCCCGAGACGCCGAAGGTGTCCTTGAGGGCGTCGCTGGAGGGCGTCCAACCGTCGAGGTTCTCGCCGTTGAAGAGTCGGACGGCGTTGCCGAACGGCCCCGCAAGGTGCTTGATGCTTATGTCCTTGAACTCGACGATCATGGGAGGCCCGGCGTGGATTTGGAGTGCGAGGATTCCTTCGCGGGCGGCGCCCTTGCGGTCCTTCGGGTCCGCCGGGTCGGTGACGCGGTCCTCGTCGATGAGGGCTATCGTGGGGTACCCGTTGAGGTAGTGGCGGAGGTAGTTGCCCTGGGCGATGATGATGTACTCGTTCCAGTCCTTGTCCTTGTAGTATCCGGCCTCCTTGAGGGCGCCAGAGTCGGCGACCTTGCTGACGACCTTCTTCTCGCCCTTTTCGGTGATGACCATGAAGTCGCCCACGTTGACCAGCCACCCGCGCCCCCCCTCGTGGTGGAGGCCCCCGTCCTGGCCGGGGCTGTTGAAGAAGTCGGCTTGGTAGCCGGTGATGCGCCACTTGTCCGTTTCCTTGCTGCGGTACTGGATGCCGGAGTTGCCGTTCTGGATGCGGAACTTGATCTTGAGGACGAAGTCCTTGAGTTTGCCGCCGCGCCAGACGCAGAAGGTGTTGCCATTGGCGGGTTTCTCCGTGGTGGTCTCGCCGCGGATGGCGCCGTCCTTGACGGACCAGAGGCGCGGGTCGCCGTCCCAGCCCGCGAGGTCCTTGCCGTTGAAGATTGCGACGAAACCCTGCTCGTCCGTCTGTGCCCGCGCGACGGTCGTCGCCCCGAGCCAGAGGGTCAGCGAGAGGGCCACCATCCCAAGCAGTGTCGATCGCATCGCACACCTCCTGTTCGCGCCACCGTTGCAAGGCTGGTCCAAGTATACGTCGAGGGGTTTCCAATTGCCACAACCGATGTGGTGCAAAGCCGGATAATTCCCGGCCGTCAGGCGCATGAAGGCGGCCGGATTGTTATTGCACGCGGCAGGGGGGAAGGCGAAAATAGGAGCGAAAGCGGTGTCGGGAGAGGACCATATGAAACTCGCGGAGCGGGCGGAACAGGTGCTGGCGATTGACACGGGACGAGCGGTCGATCGGTTGGTGGATTATATCCGGCGTGCGCGGGAGCCCCGGTGCGCGGGCGGCGTCCTGATGGGCCTGAGCGGCGGTCTGGATTCGGCGGTGCTGGCGTCGCTGGCGGTGCGGGCGCTCGGGCGGGAGTTGGTGCACGTCGTGTTTCTGGGCGAGCGTGACACGGACCCGGACACGGCCCGCAAGTCGCGTCTGGTCGCCGACTGGCAGGGCCTCGCATGGGAGTCCGAAGACATCACGCCCCAGATACGGGCGAAGGGTCATTATTCGTCCGGGACGATGCGGGTGACGGCGCGGTGGGGTTTTCTGAATCGGCACGTGCTTTACCGGCTGTACCGGCTGGTGACGGGCGAGATGCCGTTCATGTCCACGCTGCGGAACGGAGACTTTGATCGCCGGCCGGTGGCGCGGTTCATTTATCGGTTGACGATACGGCACGTGGAGGCGGCATTCAACGGGCGGCAACTGCATCGGCGTGAAGTGATTGAGCGTCGGGCGGCGGAGGCCGGGGCGTGCATCATCGGGGCGGCGAACCGGTCGGAAGGGATGACGGGCTGGTTCACCCCAGGCGGAGCGGACGACATGCCGTTTCAACCGCTTATGGGATTGTACAAGACGCAGGTCAGGCAACTTGCGCGGCACCTGGGGGTGCCGGAGGAGATCATCCGGCAGGCGCCGTCGCCGGACATGATGCGCGGCGTGACGGATGAAGTGGCGCTGGGGATCGCCTACGAGAAACTGGACATCGTGCTGGACGGGATCGAGCGGGGGCGGACGGACGAGGAGTTGATGGGGGAGGGCCTTCGGCGGCGCGAGATCCGGCTGGTGCGCGAGATGAATCGGCTGAGCGAGTGGAAGCGGGACCCGGCGCATGTGGCGGCGGTGGACGGCGGCATCGGGGGCGGGCTGCGGGTGAACGGCGACAAGACGATTGCGGATTTCGGATTGCGGATTGCGGATTGAACGGCCAAACGGCCAACAGCAAACGAAAGCGTGTTCGCCGCGGGGCTTGCCCCGCCTGCCCCGTTGGGGTTGGGGCCGGGACGCACGGCGGGACAAGGCCCGCCGTGCCACAGGGGAGTTCCGGTGACATAGAACTTAACCTGAATCCTGCGTGAAAAAGGTCACTTTTTCGGCTGGCGCTTGTTCGTATCCAGTCACGTGGTTTTTGAGGGGGTGGCGCGGTGGTGAAGGGGGCGGCCACGAAAATATTTTTTGCTGGGTTTTTCCTTGCTGCTATTGTGCGGGGGGGCGTATATATCACCGATCAGGCTCATCGTGAGCCTGGCCGGCCCAAAGGCCGTGAACGGTTACAGTATATTTATAGCGGCACCGCGCACCCCGGCGAGGGTTAAACAGGCAAGGGACGTCCAAGCACCAGGAGGCCGGCGGTCAAGAGCCCATCGGCCTAAACACACGGAGGTAAGGTTCCATGCGCACCAAAATGACGAGACGGCAATTCGTGCGGACGGTCGGGGCGGGGGCAGCGGCGTTTCACGTTGTGGGCGCCCACGTTCTGGGTGGGGAGGGCAAGCGGCCGCCCAGCCGGACGCTGACGCTGGCTGGCATCGGCTGCGGCGGCCAGGGGGGCGGCGACATCGGGGCGATCGCCGGCCGCGGCCACAACTTCGTCGCCCTCTGCGACGTCGACGACCAACGTGCCGCCGGAACTTACAAGCGGTTCCCCCAGGCCAAGACCTACCGCGACTTCCGCAAGATGCTCGACGCGCACGCCAAGGAGATCGACGGCGTCGTGGTCGGCACGCCCGACCACACCCACGCGGTGGCGGCGGTGGCGGTGATGAAGCGCGGCAAGCACGTCTTCTGCGAGAAGCCGCTCGCCCACTCCATCTGGGAAGTCAGCGAGATGATGAAGGTCGCTCGCGAGGCCGGCGTCGTCACGCAAATGGGGAACCAAGGCCACTCGTCCGAGCACATCCGCCTCTTCTGCGAGTGGATCCGGGACGGCGCCATCGGCGAGGTCAAGGAAATCCACGCCGGCTGCGACGCCTACAAGGACGTCTACTGCCAGATCAACAAGTTGCCGGAACTGGCGAAGAGTCCCCCTGTGCCCGAGCACCTGGACTGGGATCTCTGGCTCGGCCCGGCCCAGTCCCGGCCGTATAACCCCGTCTTCCTGCCGTTTAACTGGCGAGGGTGGATGCCGTTCGGCTCCGGCTGCCTCGGCGACTGGGTCTGCCACGTGGTGGACCCGTCGTTCTGGGCGCTGGACCTTGGCGCGCCGACCACGGTGCGGGCCGAGGTCGAGGGGTACGACCCTGTCCAGCACGCCCTGTGCTATCCGCCGGCCACGAAGATCACGTTCCAATTTCCGGCCAAGGGCAACCGCGGTCCCGTCACGCTCGTCTGGTACGACGGCAACAACCGGATTCCCCGGCCGCCGGAACTGGAGGCCGACCGCAACCCGCCCGGCACCGGGGCCGTCGTCATCGGCACGAAGGGCACGATCACGCACGGCAGCCACGGCGCCGGCGGGTGCCGCATCATTCCCGAAGAGAAAATGAAGGCCTATAAACTGCCCGAGAAGACGATCCCCCGCGTCGCGGGCCATCATGCGGACTGGTGCGACGCCATCCTCGAGGGCCGAAAGGCCGGCTCCGACTTCCACGACTACGGCGGCCCGCTCACGCAAATCGGGCTGTTGGGCGCCATCGCCATCCGCTACCCCACGCAGACGCTCGAGTGGGACGCCAAGGCGATGCGGTTCACAAACTTCGCCGACGCCAACCAGCATGTGAAGCCCGCGTTCCGCCAAGGCTGGTCGCTCTGAGACTGGGGGGGGCAGGCAGGCAGGCCGACCGAACGCGTCGGCGGGATGGTCCCGCAGATTCGCCCTGGTGAAGCCGGGGCTCATCTGCGGGCTTTAACCAGTACGCGGGATTTCAATTGGCAGGCGGTTCGGAAGGCACGTCAGGGGTTTCGGATTTTTCCTTCGGCGGTTCGGTGGGCGTAGTGGTTTTTTCCTCTGCGGGTTGTCGGAGGATGGCCCACGGGAAGAAGAGGGGGAGCTTGAGGGGGTTCGCGCCGACGGGCTGGGCCTCGAGGTCGAAGCGGAAGACGCGTCCGCGGAGGGCGGCGGCGCCGACCTGTTCGCGGACGAATTCCTCGGCCGCCGCGCGGTACTGGGCGAACGTGGGAACGCCGGTGCGCCCCGCGGGTCCGCGGCCGACCATCGTGTAATGGTTGGGGGCGAGGTTGAGGTAATCGTCGGCGTCGTCGTTGGGCACCGGGTCGCCGAAGAGATTGTAGGGCACGAGGCCCATGGGGACGGGGACGTTGACCATCCTGAAGGCGCGTGCGACGGGCCCTTGGGAGTCGGCGGCGCGGGCGGCCTCGAGGGCGTCGAACTGTTCGGCACTCGTGAGGGTGGGGATGCGGCGGAAGCCCAGGACGCTGGCGCCGAAGTTCGGATGGCGCTGAAGGACGGTCGGGTCGAGCATCTTGAGGAAGCGTGGCGATTCGCCGGCGGGGGCGGTGTAGGGGGCCCGGTCGCCGTAGTGCGTGTCGCGCGGGTTGACGAAACTGAGGAACCGTCCGCGGATTTTATCGTAGGGCGTCTCGTCCAGGCAGCACATGCTGGAGCCGAGGAAGACGATGTTGTCGGCGTGGGCGAGGCCTTCGGGATGGGAGTCCTCGCCTTCGGGCACCTGTCCGGAGAAGGCGAACTGGGTGACGCGCGTGCCGGCGCTGAAGCCGATGACGCTGGCGTGGCCGCGGTTGCCGTGGCGCCGGCGGTGGATTTCGAGCATGTCGTTCATGCGAGCGGCGGCCTGGAGTTGGGCCTTGCGGTTCAGGTGTTCGGCGACGACATCCTGCGTTTCACTCCACTTCAGCAGGACGACCACCAGGCGTTCCGGCCGGTCGGGGAATCCGTAGGGGCTTTCGGCGAGGAGGCGCATGGTCCATCGGGAGGCGTCGACGGTGTCGCCGGAGCCTTCGGCATAGATAAGAAGATTAGAGTCGTCCACGTGGGCGCCGGGCGCCAGGTCGGTGTCCTGGAGAGCGGCGTGGCGTCCGTCCGCCAGGTTGCGGACGACGAAGGCGGGAGTGGCGTAGGCGTCGCGGAGGGCCTGGGGCGCCAGGCCGCCGAGGACGTCGGCGCCGATGTGTCGGGGCGCGCGCTGCGTCTTGGGCGCGCAGCCTCCGCAGGATGCTGCGCAGGCGGCGAGGAAAAACGCAAGGGCCGCAAACAGGCAAAGACGCATACGGGTGGGCATCGCAGTACCTCGTGCCGCAACAGGCGGCAAAAAGTGGCGGAGAGGCCGGGATTCGAACCCGGGAGGCAGGTTTACCCCGCCTAACGGTTTAGCAAACCGTCGCTTTCGGCCGCTCAGCCACCTCTCCGCGAAACGGTTTGACAGCCGTATTCTATCGCCGCCCGGCCGACTGTCAAGCCGCCGGCTGGCGCGCGTACTCGCGAGCGACGTCGGCGACCGCCTCGCTCGCCTCGCGTTCGGCAGGGGCGGCGCACCCGGCCACGAGCACAAGAAATGATCCGAGAACGAGTACGTGCCGCCTCGCAACGCCTCGCTGCATTCCCTTCCCCTTTTCGTAGCCGGGCCGCGACGCTGTCTGTTCATTTTCCGCCCGCGAACGCCATATTGCAATGGTGCACCGGCGCGCGGGCGGTTTCTGTTGTTGAGAGCGAAAAGCGGGTTACTAAGGGGGGTCAGTCGGCCCGCGCCTTGGGGCTGCGGGCGTCCGCCAATCCATCCCGCTCAGTCGGCCTCGCCGGCGAGGGTGACGGGCTCGCGCCCCGGCGCCGCGATGCCGCGCCGCTCGAGCAGGGATCCCTCGAGGCGGTGGAGGTTGACAAGGGCCTTGAGGTAGTTCGTGACGGCCTGGACCTCGGCGATCTGGCTCTGGAGGAGGTCGCGCTGGGCCTGGGCCACCAGGAGCGACGTCGACTTGCCGACGCGGAACTTCTCGGTCTCGGCCCGGACCTTCTCCTGCTGGAACTGTCGTGTGGCGGCGGTGGCGGGGATTTGCTCGCGGGCGCGGTTGACCTCGATGTACGCGCTGCGGACGTCCTCCTCGACGAGTTGGGCGAGGTTGCGGACGGCCTCGAGCGACTGTTGGCGCGAGAGAACCGCCCGGCTGTGCTGGGCCCGCGCCTCGCGGTTGATCGGCGGATAGAGGAACTGGACGCCGGCGAAGACGTCGTAGTTCTGGCCCTCGTCGGTTGCCTCGACCGACCGGCCGAAAGAGTCGGCGTAGCCGGTCCTTCCGAGTGTCACGAACAGGTCGAGCCTCGGCAGCAGGCCGTTCCTCGTCTTGACGAGTTCCAGGTCGCCGCGCTTCACCAGCAGCCGCGCCTGGTTAAGGTCCGGCCGCATCCGCCGGGCGACCCGGACGTGCTGGCCGACCTTATCGAGTTCGACGTCGGGGACGGAGGGCTGGTTCCCGAGGACGATGGGGCGGTCCCAGAAGGCCCCGCCCGCGGGGTTCAGGAGCCTGAGGAGCCTGAGGCCGAATGTCGCCAACCCACTGCGGGCGTTGATGAGGTTCTCGCGTCGAAGCGCGACCTCCGCCTCGGAGGCGGCCAACTCGATCTCGGCCAGACTGCCGGCGTTGATCCGCTCCTGGGTCTCGGCCATTTGTTTTTCGGCCAGCGCGAGGGCGCCCTGGAAAATCTCGATCCGCCGCTCCGCAAGGGCGTAGTCCCAGTAGGCGTCTTCGGTGCTGGCCGCGAGAGCCTCGGCGAATCCGCGGAGTTCGTACTCCGAAGCGAGCGTGTCGAGCCGCGCCTGCCGGAGGCTCGCGAGGTTGGCCTGGACGCTCGCCCCGCGCAAAAGCGCCTGGGTTACCGAGAGGCCGACGCGCGTGGAGGCGAGCCGGTCGTCGTAGAGCGAGCCGTCGAGCACCTCGGTGCTCGCGCCGACGGAGAGAGTCGTGCCTGTCGGAAGGAACTCGGAGACAGCGGTGTCGGTGGCGATGGCTTTGGTGACGAGGTTCGACGGTCCGTCCGGGGGGGTGTCGGGTTCCCGCGTCCGCTCGCGGCCGGCGCCGGCTGTGAGGACCGGGTCGAAGGCGGCCCGCTCCTCCTGCTCGAAGGTGCGGCGGATGGGCGGGCGGAGTCGCTCGACCGACAGCGCGCGGTTGTTCTCCATCGCCATCACGATGGCCTCCTGGACGCCGAATTCGATCGGCTGCGGTGCGGCGGCCTCGGGGGCTTCGGCGGGCGGCGGCTCGGCGGGTGCGGCCTCGGGCGGAAGCGCCGGCGGCGGCGCCGGCGGGCGGACCTCGGCCTCGCGGACCGGACCGATGTAGTCCGACGGACGCGTGAAGTCCATCGAGACACACGAGGCAAGAAGCAGAAGGGCCAGGCCAAGCATCACAGCGCCGAGCGGGCCAAGGGCGATCTTCCGCACCATAAGTCTCCTTCCCTGCAAGCGGCTTCCCCCGGAAACGGTCAGGCCTGGCCGGCCTCCAGTCGGGCGCCGGCCATGCGGCGCTCGAAGATCGAGTACATCACCGGGACGAAGACAAGCGTGATGAGGGTCGAACTGAAGAGCCCGCCGATGACGACCCTGGCGAGGGGCGCCTGGGCATCGCCGCCTTCGCCCATGCCGAGGGCCAGGGGCAGCAGGCCGAGGATCGTCGTCAGTGCGGTCATCAGGATCGGCCGGAGCCGTCGCCGGCCGGCTTCTTCAATCGCCCCGCGGAGCGGCATGCCGTCGCGCCGGCGCAGCAGGTTCGTGTGATCCACCAGGAGGATGGCGTTGTTGACGACGATGCCGCCCAGCATGATGCACCCGATGTAGGACTGGATGTTGAACGTCGTCCGGGTGAAGAACAGGGTCAGGACGACGCCGATGGCGGCCAAGGGGACCGAGAACATGACGACGAACGGGTCGCGGAGCGACTCGTACTGGCACGCCATCACCATGTACACGAGGACGAGGGCGAGCGAGATGCTGAGGAGGAGTTCGCGGAAGGCCTTCTGCTGTTCCTCGTAGTCGCCGCCGAAGAGGATGCTGAACGACTGCGGGACGGGCACCGACTGAAGGCCTTTGCGGATGTCCGAAAGGACGGAGCCCATGTCGCGGCCGCTGAGGTTGGCCGACACGGTCGTGACCCGCTCCTGGTCCTTGCGTTCGATCTGGACGGGGCCGCTCCGCGGCGCGACGTTGACGACGTTCCGCAGGACGACGGGTTCTCCGTCGGCGTTGGTCAGCGTGAGGTCGAGGATGTCCCTGAGTGCCATCTGCTCGGGATCCTTGAGCCTGACGAGGATGCGGTACTCGTCGCCCTCCTGGCGGAAGTCGCCGGCCCGAGTGCCCGAGAGGAAGGTTTCGAGGGCGTTCGCGACGGCCGAGGGCGTCAGTTTCATGTCCGCCGCCTTCTCGCGGTCGATCAGGATGAGTTCTTCGGGGGTGCCGGACTCTCGGCTGGTCTGGGCGTCGGTGACGCCGGGGACGGCCTCGACGATGGCCTTGACCTTCGCGGCGAGGGCGTCGGCCGTCTCCAGGTCGTAGCCGCGGATCTCCACCTGGACTTCGTCGGCGTCCTGAGTGCCGATTCGCAAGACGAAGAGCCCCTGGCCCGCGCGGGTGCGGATGGTCACGCCGGGGATGCCCTGGAGCCTCTTGCGGAGATCGGCGGCGATCTCGTCGCTCGACCGCGTGCGCTTGCTCTGGGGCACCAGGGAGATCTGCATCTCCCCAAGGTGCGATCCTCCGCCGTGCCACGGCGACCCGCCGATGCTCGTGACGAGATTCTTGATCTCGGGAACAAACCGGCGGACGATGGCTTCGACGTCCTTGAACTGGCGGTCCACCAGTTCCAGCCGCGTGCCGACCTGCATCTCGCCGGAGATGCGGACCTCGCCCTCGTCCGTGGTGGGCATCAGTTCGACGCCGACGAACGGGATGAGCGAAAGGCTCCCGCCGAGCACGAGGGCCGCCCCGAGGACGACTAGCAGCCGGTGCCCGAGCGCCCAGCGCAGGAGATCGCGGTACTGGAGTTCCAGCCGCTCGAAGAACCGCGCACTGAGGCGGAAAATCCGGTGGCCGAGCGTCTCGCGTGCAGCCTCGCGGCCCTGCTGGGACGTGAGGATCCGCGCCGAAAGCATCGGCACGATCGTCAGCGCCACCCCCAGCGAGCACAGCAGCGAGAAACTCACGACGATCGAAAGTTGCTTGAACATCACCCCCGACATGCCGCGCATGAAGACGAGCGGCAGGAACACGGCCACCGTCGTGAGGGTGCTCGAGACGACAGCGGCCGTGACTTCCTCGGTGCCGTTGACGGCGGCCGCCTCGGGCGGCTGGCCACCCTCGCGCAGCCGGAAAATGTTCTCGAGGACGACGATGGAGTTGTCCACGAGCATGCCGACGCCGAGCGCCAGGCCTCCGAGGGTCATCAGGTTGAGCGTGAATCCGCCGAAGTACATCAGGGCGAACGTCGCCACGATCGAGATCGGGATAGCGAGCGCGATGACCACGGTGCTGCGCACGTTCCGCAGGAACAAGAGGAGCACGACCACCGCCAGCCCGCCGCCGTAGGCCGCCGACGAGCCGACGCTCGATATCGAACGCCGGATGTAGTCCGACGTGTCGATAATCGGCACGATGGCGATCTGGGGGATGTCGCGGTTGATCGCGTCGAGTTCCGCGAGCGCCGCCCGGGCCACCTCCACCGTGTTCTTGCCGGATTGCTTGTTGATCGACAGCCTCAGGCCCGGCTCGCCGTTGACGCGGACGATCCGCGTCACTTTCACCCACGAGTCCTCGACGTCGGCGATCTCGCGCAGCCGGATCAGCACGCCCTCGTGCGTCGCGATGACCGTGTCGCCGATCTCCTCGAGCGTCGTGTACTCGCCCGGCGTGCGGATGGTGACTTGGAAGTTGCCGCGGTCGATCGTGCCGGCCGGCACGTTGATGTTGCCCTCGCTGACGCGACGAATAATCTGCTCGAACGGGATCGCCAGCGCGTTGACCTTCTCGGGATTCAAGGAGACGTGGATCTCCCGCTCCAGGCCGCCCCGGATGTCCACCGCGGCCACGCCCGGCACCCGCTCCAGCCGGTACGTGACCTGGTCGTCGATGATCTTGCGCATCTGGACCGGGTCGAGGCGGCTCGAGGCCCCGAGGATCAGGATCGGGAAACTGGCCAGGTCGAACTTGCGGAGCGTCGGCCGGTCGGCGTTCTCCGGCAGACGCGGGATAACGCGGTCCAGCCGGTCGCGGATGTCGTTGGCTGCCGCGTCCAGGTCCGTACCCCACGAGAACGTCACCCGGATCATCCCCTGGCCTTCCGACGACGTGCTCGTCACTTCCTCGGCCCCGGGGACGGCGCTGACAGCCTCTTCGATCGGCCGGCAGATGAGTTTCTCGATCTCCTCCGGCGAGGCGTTCTCATAGATGCACGAGACGGTCAGCGTCGGGTACGAGATGTCCGGCATCAGGTCGATCGGCAGCCGCACGAGCGACACCACGCCCAGGATGACCACGATCAGGACCACCATGATCGTGAAGATCGGCCGGTGGACGGAGAAGCGCGCGATATTCACTGGTCGTCTCCGGGCACGGGCGACTCCGCGGCCGCCGCGGGCTTGCTCTCCTGCGGCAGGAGAATCGGCGAACCGTCCTCCAGCAGGTGTTGCCCCAACGTCACCACGAAGCCCTCAAGGGCCGGTTCGAGCACCTCGGCCCGCTCGCTGCTCTGGATGCCCACCTTGATCGGCACTAAGCGGGCCTTGCGCGCCTGGATGTCGGCCGCGAAGACGCCCGGACGCCCCTCGCGCTTGACGAGGGCCTCCACAGGCACCACTGTCGCCCCCGCGTGCTCGGCGAACTCCAACGACACCCGGATGAACATGCCCGACGCGAGGCGCCGGTCCGCGTTCGGCACGTCAATCTCCACGCGGGCCTGGCGCGAACTCTCTTTCATGAACGGGGCGATGCGGACGATGCGGCCCGGGAACTGCTCGCCCGGGAAAGCGTCCGTCGTGATCGTGGCCTCTTGGCCGATGCGGATCTTCGGATAGTCACGCTCGATGACGTTGATCGCGCCCACGAGGACGCGGTCCTCGAGGACCGAGACGATCGGTTCGTTGGCCTTCAAGAGCGCCCCT
Source organism: Planctomycetota bacterium (assembly GCA_026387035.1). Classification (NCBI taxonomy): domain Bacteria; kingdom Pseudomonadati; phylum Planctomycetota; species Planctomycetota bacterium. The sequence continues at coordinate 6,542 of JAPLMM010000088.1, read as the reverse complement.
TCGTCGACGAACCGCTCGCCGATGACGCGCGGCCCGTCCTCCCTCTCCCAGTGGGCCAGGACCCGCGTGTACCCCAGGCGGACGTCGGCCGCCTTCCGGGCGGCCTCCTTCTGGGCCACCTGGGCCGCCGCCACCTTGCACCGGGCCTGGGCCGTCGTGTAACGACCCTGGGCCGCGTCGAGTTCGGCCTCCGAGGCGATCTTCTTCTCGCGGAGCGTCTGGACCCGCTCGAACTCGCGCCGGGCGAGTTCCAGGTCGCTCGTGCCGTTCTCCGCATTCGCCTGGGCGACGTCGCGTTCGGCCCGCGCCTGCTCCACTTCCTGGGTAAGTTCCTCGTCGTCGAGTTGCGCCATCATCTGGTCACGCTGCACAGCGTCGCCGACGTCCACGAAGAGTTTCACCAGCTGGCCGCCGATCTTCGGCGCCACGAGGAACTGTGCCTTCGGCTGGAGCGACCCCGTGAAGACGCCGATGTCGCGGATGGTCGCCCGCTCGACCGGCGCGACCTCGACCGGCACGGGCGTCCGCTCGCGGGCGGCTTGCTTGCCGGCGGCGGTGACCCGCACCCAGATCTGCCAGCCCGCCACGCCGGCGATCCCCAGGACAACAAGCACCACAAGCGCCTTCTTCATGGTCCTCGGCTCCGTTGTCGGCGCCCCCGCCGCGCGAAGGGCAGGGCACGCCTGGTCCTTTGTCGCCTCAGCCGCAACGGCCGGCGCCCGCCAGAAACAGGTCCACGACTCTCTTCAGGCTCCGCCCGCGTTCGGGGACGTCGGTCATGTCGCGGGCCCGCGCCCGGAGCATCCCCAGGAGAAAGGCGGCGAGGATGTCCGGCCGGACGTCGCGGCGGACCTTGCCGTCGCGGACGCCCTGGCGCAGGATCTCGGCGACGGCCGAGACGAGCCGCCGACGCCGCGCGAGCCACCGCTTGCGAATCTCCGGACGCCGCCAGTGCATCCGGGCCTCCTCGGACTGCATCATGCGGAACAACTTCCGCCGACGCTTGAAGAACGCGCCGATCTCGACGCAGGCGCTCAACAGCCGGTCGGCGAAAGGGGCTCCCTCGGGCACCTTCCGCAGCAGCAACTCGCACATCTCGTCGAAACCGCGCGTCGCGGTCTGGAAGAAAAGGTCGTCCTTGTTCTCGAAGTAGCGGTAGACCGTGCCCTTGCCGACGCCGGCTTCCTCGACGACGTGGTCCAGCGTGATCTCATGGAAGCGCGGACCGGTGAAGAGTTTCTCGGCCGCCCGCATAATTGCTTCCCGCCGGTCTCGCTTGGCCATGGCGTACGCCTCCGGCGCTGGGACACCGTCCTTCAAAATGGAACTGACCAGTCAGTACCATTTTACGGCCGGCCCTGGGCTTTGCAAGAGGTATTCCGGGTGTTCGGCGGCAAAGAAAGGTTTTGTAAGTCGTGTCGGGCATGCATCTTACACAAGAACCCCTTGTGCATCCCGAAAATCACATCCGCGTCGAAACGGAGCAGGTGGCGGGCTTTGCTGGCATTGATCTTTGACAACGGGGTGGCGGGAGTGCCCGTGAAGCCCGGCGTAACGGCAGGGGGGCTGGGCCATTCTGCTCTGGGCCGACTTGACCAGTCTGCGCCTCCGCCGGCCCGTTCTTCGCTTCACGACAGCGTCCAGCCGAAAACGATCAAGCTCAGCCTCCGAACTCGCAAGCTTTACCTGCCAAGGCTCGTCCGATACGGGCTGTTCGTCTCATCCGAAGAGCCAGATGGGGTTTTTCGGGGGGGACACCCATCTCATCGCGCGTCAAAGCGGCCCCTCAGGGAATTGGCCGGACCAGAGAGTCGAGTCCCTCGATTTCCTTAAGCTTCAGCCGTGGGGGGCCTTCCTTGATTCGGCGCTGGAATCGTTCCGCAACTTCGGCAAGGATATCGGCGGACATCCGCGACGGTCCGGTGGGAGGGTAGCCTGTGTCCGACCAGCCATCGGATAGTGACATATCAAAGCCGTAGGGGTAATCCATGTTGATGTCGGAACGGTAATGCCCGTGGAGATTGCGGATACCGGGCTTCTCCCAGTAGGTTTGCCACGAGTTATTGCGATAGTTAATGATCAATGGGAAGCCGGGAAAATCGGAGTAGGAACCGTGTGCCACCAAGCCGTAGACGTGGTGCGAGCCTTCCAGAAACACCAGATCGGCGTTGGTCTTCTGCCATTGCTGGACCTTGCTGCTGAGGTCGCGCATCAGACTCATCATCGCTCGGTCGGCGTAGGCTGGGTGCTCCTTGTCGCGGTAAGAGACATCGCCGGGAATGAAGTAGTTGGTTTCGTCGAAGACGAAGCCGCTTACTTCTTTGCCATATTCCTTCAGCAGGGCCTCCAAGTAGGCTGCGAACCACCTCTGAACGACGGGAGAGGATGGGTCGAGCGCTGGTCCGCCGCCGCCCGTGGGTCCAACCCAGCCGCCCCGCGTCTTGCCATTCGCATAGACATAGGCGTGCCCCTTGCGGATATCGTTCGGCACGCCGGTGCAGTTCATCCCGTCCGCAAAATAGAGCACGACTCGGAAACCGAGGTCCGTGGCGAACCTGATGCGTCGATGCATCTCTTGCTTATCCATCGGGTATTTCTTATGAACCACCCAGGAGTCGGCCAATGCATTCTTGTCGTAGTCGAAGGTGTACATTCCGTCGAAGTCGTACCAACCGTGCAGGCAGCACACAATCTTGCCGCGTTGATTCTTGTCAGGAAACACTTCGGCCAGCTTCTGGATGTTCGCGAACCAGCCTTTTCCCTCTTGGGAGAAATAGTCGTAGTAGTTCGCCGCGACTTCATACGTCCAAGCCGGTGCAGGCACGATCTCGGGAATGGTAGCATAGAAGGTGTTGATGATGCCGTCCGCACCCTTGCGATGAGCCTTCAGCACCACGTAGCGATTTTCCTGCTTCACAGGCACCATGGAGCCCGCATACGTGTGAGAGACGGTGACCTTCACTCCGGCATCTTCGCCCTTCATCGCCAGGCCATAGAACTGAGATCCTGCGTAGGGATCGCAGGCGATGCTCAGAAAGAGCGGTTTGCCCTGGGGAAAAGCCTTTCCCTCCCTGAAAGCTATGCCGATGATCGGCATGGACAGGTAGACATGCTGCAGATCGGTCGACTTCTGGCCGAGGTTGAAATAGGCCCCCAGGGGATCAACCGCGGAGAGCTCTCTGGCGATCAGGCGGGGCTCGGAGTAGATCTCCTTGAGGTCTCTGCTCGTCCGGGTCTTTTCCGTGATCAGTGCCTTGGCAGCTCCAGGGATTCGCAGTGCCTGCGTGACGCGAACGTCCCGCTTGATCGGCTTTGAAAAGACGAGTTCGGACTTCTGGCGGAGGCCCCAGTCTCCGTCGCCGGCATAGAGCGTGACGTCCATTCGATAGTAACCATCCGTCTTCGCTTCGGGCGCATTCAGGGAGACAGCATATTCCAGCAGAGTCGTTTTTCCGTCCACCGTCTGCTTGGTGAGTTTGAGCGGCGAGCCTGTCTTGCCGTCAATGCTCACCTCCGGCGGATCAATATGGACCGAGTGCCCACCTGGCACGATCCACACCAGGGCGCCGTTTCCGAGGGCCGTATCTGGCGCAAGGGTGGACTCTTGTGCCAAAAGCGCCGACGGCATGAGCACCAGCAAGAGGACGATGAGGGCGGAAAGCCGACGGGATCCTGAAGTCGTCATGGTATTCCTCCGCCAAGCCTATTGCACGACATCCAAGATTACCAGGAACCCCTCCCCATTGTCTAGCAGGCCGCTAAAGAAGTCGGCCTGACGACGTTTTGTCTCTCTTGGTGAGACATTTTTATAGTTGAGCGGCCTCGCAAGACGTTCCGTTATGTCGCGCGCGGCTCCCGAACGACGTTCGGAAGCCTGGGCGGGCGGCGTTCACCCCGCCGGCCGCGCCGTCTCCGCCGGCGCAGCATCCTGCGGAGGCGTCAGACGCACGAGCCGCAGCAGGTTGTACGCCGCGCCCTTCACGAGCATCTCCAGCCGGATTTTCCATCGCTCCACGAATCGGGTCCGCGCCAGGTCACCTACCGTCTTCATCCAGGCGAAGATCTCCTCGACGCGTTTCCGCAGTCGCTGGCCGATCGCGTACGCCTTGGTCTTCATCCGTCGATGCGCCCGACGCCGCGCCTGGCCCGCCTCGTCGTCCGCCCGGAGCCGATCCCGGCGCGCCGGGACTCCGCACCGGCACATGGGGAACAATCTGGTCGGCCTCCACGTCGGCCAGAAAGGCGCCGTCGTCGAACCCCGCGTCCATGCCCCGCGTGGCCCGGCCGCCCCCCGCCCCGGCGGGCCTGACGCTCGGGAAGGGCCGAGGGCTTGATCGGCACCTTCGAGGAAGGGGTGGATGAACCGAACGGCCCCTCGGCGGCGATGTGCTCCTGGTAACGCACACGGGCTTTAAGTTGGACGACTTCCTCTTCGAGTTCGCTGATCCGTTGCTGCTTCTTCAGACACTCCGGGCAGTAGGTCAGGCTCACGGGGCCTCTCCATCGCGTCGGCGACGATAGGCGTCGATCAAGGCCGCCCCCAGTTCCGAGAGCCGCGCTTCCAACCGTCGGCCATTGCACGGCGGGTGCGGAGACCCGCCGCACGAAATGGCGTTGTAGTACTATCGCCGCCTTCGTTTCATCCACACCGCCCCAGGTCCCACAGCGAGTAGTGTGCCCACCGGAACTTCGCCGGGGCGGCGCGGGGGTTGGCGCGGACCTCCTCGCGCGACGGGCGGATGACCTCATCTGAAGCGGCCTCGTACACCCCTTGCCGCAGGCCTTCGCGAAAGGCCTGCTTGACGATGCGGTCCTCGCCCGAATGGAAACTGATGAAGCCGATGCGCCCGCCCGGCCGCAGGCACGCCGGGGCCGCGCGCAGGAGTTGCCGCAGGGCGCCCGGTTCGTCGTTGACCAGCATCCGCAGCGCCTGGAACGTGAGCGCGGCGGGGTGGAGTTTGTCGCCGGTCGCCTCCTTCCGCCAGCGGCGCGGGTCGAGCCCCTTGGCCTCCAGGACCACGCGCACCAGGTCGCGCGTCCGCGTCATCGGCTGCCGGCGGCGTTCGCGGACGATGGCCGCGGCAATGGCGGCGTGGTCCGCTTCGTCAGCCAGTTCGACCAGCGCGGCGGCCAGCCCCTCCTCGGACAACCGGTTGACGAGGTCGGCGGCCGTCAGCGTCAGGCGCGCGTCCATCCGCATGTCGAGGGGCCCGTCCTGCTTGTAACTGAAACCCCGCGACGGGTCGTCCACCTGCATGCTCGAGGCGCCGAGGTCGGCAAAGATGACGTCCACCCCGTTGATGCCTAGGGCCCCGAGGGCGCGGTCGATGCCGGCAAAGTTGCCCCGCCGGAGGATGACGCGAGGGCCGCCGTCCGGTCCCGCCGCCCCCTTCCGCCGGGGGCCGCCACTTCCGCCGCGTGATCCAGGGCCGCGGGGCGAGTCTATGGGGAGGACGATGCCGGCCGGAAAGGCCTCGGCCAGGCGGCGGCGGGTACGTTCCATCTCGGCGGCGTCAACGTCGAACGCGATGAGTCGCCCCGCTGGGCCGATGCGGCGGAGGAACTCAACGGCGTGGCCGCCGCAGCCGAGCGTACAGTCGACGACCGTCTCGCCGGACGCCGGGGCCAGCGCGGCCGCGACCTCCGCCACCAGGACCGGAACATGCGCCCCGGCGGGCGTCCGGCCCTGGGCACGCACGTGCGCGTGGATGCCGGGAAAGGCCTCCGGATGCAGTTCCTTGTAGCGCTGGTCGAAGCGCTTGGGGTGCTTGCCCGGATACCGCTTGCGGCGCGGCGGTCGGGACTCCTGCGACGGCTCGGGCGGAATGGGATTGCCGTTTACCATGGGCCGGCTTATTGTACGGCTTGTGCCGTTTTGCACGCTGTGAAAAAACAGGAGGTCGGTAATTCTGTCTTGCCAAGCGGGCCCTGCGACCGTATAATTCAGTGGATAAAATTTGGGATTCGGGATTTGGAATTCGGGAGCAGAGGATCGCCTCTGGCCGAGCCTGGATGCTGAGTCTCGAATCCCCTTTTATGCCCTGGAGCGGTGCCGTGTCAACACCGGTGATGTCCGAACTTGCTGAACGCGTCCGGAAAGCCACGGGTGTCAACGTGGCCGAGTGCTACCAGTGCGGCAAGTGCACAGCCGGGTGCCCGATGGCCCGGTGGATGGACGTCATGCCGAGCCAGATCATGCGCCTGGTGCAGATCGGCGATACGGAGGCTGCCGCGCGGCTGCTGTCCGGTGCGGCCATCTGGGTCTGCGCGGGGTGCCTGACGTGCACGCAGCGGTGCCCGAAGAAACTCGACCCGGCGGCCGTCATCGACGCCCTCCGCGAGATGTCGTACCGAGAGGGCAAGGTGTCGGCCAGCCAGCGCAAGGTCTTGGCGTTCCACCGGGCGTTCCTGAAGGTCGTTGAGAAGGCCGGGCGCATGAGCGAAATCCCGCTGACGGCCCTCTACAAGATGACCAGCGGCGACCTCTTCAGCGACGTCACCCTGGCCCCGAAGATGCTGGCCCGCCGCAAACTGCCGCTGGT
>JAPLMM010000087.1 GCA_026387035.1 Planctomycetota bacterium | reverse complement strand
AGAAGGCCGCCATCCTCCGGCGCGACCGGGACCGGGCCGTCCGGGATGAAAAGGAACTGGCGCGCGAGATGGGAGAGGCCCGCACGGCCGCCGAAAGAATCGCTCCGGACGTCGAGACCTTCCGCCAACACGAGAAAGCGTTGGCCGACCTCCGCACCCGCCTCGGCGAGACGGAAGAAGAACTGACGCGCCTGCGTGTCGAGGCCTCCGTCGGCCAACCCGCCGCCACCGTCGTCCAGTGGCCGTAATCGGGCGGCGGCCCGAAACCGGCATTGCCGCTTCCGCTAGCGCCGGACCGCCACGCCGGGGCCGATGAATCGCGGCACATAGCCGCCCGCCCCGTGCTGCACCGGCTCCAGTACGACGAACGCCTTCGCGTCCACCGCGCGCACCAGGTCCAACGCTTTCCGCGCCTGCGAACGCCGGACGACGCTGAAAAGAATCTCGACCGGCCCGTCGCGCCCTTCTCCTGCGACGGCGGTGACGGCAAATCCGCCAGACCGCAGGCGGTCGCTGATGAGACCGCCCGGCGGCCGGCTGAGGACGCGAAGAAGCACAAACTCCGCCGAGAGCCGCGCCGCCAGCGTCATCCCCACCAGCGTCCCGACGCCGAAACCCGCCGCGTAGCCCACCATCTGAAGCCAGTGGATCGGCGGGCGAAAGACCGTCGCCAGCGCGACGATGAAGATCCCCGAAGCCACCATGCCGAACACCGCCGCCAGCACGCGTTGGCCTTTGACGATGGAGATGACGCGCAGCGTGTCGATGCTCACGTCGGAGATGCGGCAAAGGAAGATGAAAAGCGCGCCGAGCGCGACCCGCTGCCAGTCCGCCCCGCCGATGGCTTCCGCCAGTTGCCCGAAATTCATGAGACCGTCCTCCCTGCGATGCGTTCGCGAACGCCCCCTCCTCTCCACCATACGCTGCCGGCACGCCCCGGTCAAAACAAAGCGGCGAGCCGAACACCACCGCCGCCGCGCCACAACTTTACAGGACTTGCGACGTATGGCAAGTCCTAGCGGCCTCCATCGGGGCAGAATCCGGTTGTGCCGCCGAATGCTATTGATCCTTGATCCACACGATGGAGCGTCCGCCGCGGTTTAGGCGGGCGTAGTTGGGAATGGCCGTCAGTGGCTTGCCGTCCGAGAATGTGCCCTTGATTACCAGCACCCCGCCCAGGAGATCGCCTTTCCATTCGGTCGCCAACTCGGAGGCCGGACCGAGGACGGAGTTGACGTCCTGGTCCACGCTTTCGATGTTGTAGATCAGCGGGCCATAGCGCAGCGCCACCCGGCCGGCCGTCGCGGCAATCCGGCTGATCCCCTTGATGCGCTGGACCTTCATCGGAAGCACGAGGTCGATCCTGTCCCCGGCCTTCCACTCGCGCGTGAGAACGGCGTAGCCCTGCTCGACGGCGGGCGTGACGGCCGTACCGTTCACCGCCAGCGAGACGATGCCGTCGCAGGCCGGCGAGGCGGTGTACAGCGTGCTGACGTTTCGGTTCGGCACGCGAATCCGGACACTGAAACGCCTCGGCTCGCCCGGGTTCACCGTAATGGCGACGTTGCCGCTCCACGGGTAATCGGTGGCCTGCACCAGCGTGACGCGGGTGGAGGCGACGTTGTCGACCGTGACCGTGCTGCCGATGAAGAGATTCACGTAGAGGCTGTCGGCGCTCCTGGAGTACATCCAAGTCGGCAGGCTCAGCAGCGTGCGGGGTATGTTGCCCACGCAGCAGGGGCATACGTGCCAGGGATAGCGCTGCCCGCCGGAGTCCAGCGCGTTGGTGTAGAAGAAATTCTTCCCCTCCAGGTCAACGCTCCCGAGGATCGCGTTGTAGAGCGTCTCCTCGTACAGGTCCGCATACTTCGTTTCCTGGTAGGCGCGGTTCATCTTGTGCTGGAAGAACAGTTCGCCGCAGCCGGCGCACGATTCACAGTAAGCGTTGTTCGGAAGCGAGTAGTCCTTGCCGAAGCCCTCCGACGACTCGCCGCTGCCCACGCCACCGGTGACGTAATACTTCCGGTTGACGATGTTGTTCCAGAGCGACTTGACGGCGCTGTGGTAATCCGCATCGCCGGTCTCCATGGCGACGTCGGCCATGCCCGAATAGGAATAGACGGCGCGGACGGAGTGGCCGACGGCTTCGTACTGCCGCGTCACCGGCAGATGGCTCTGGTCGTACTCATCGCCGTTCCGGCGTGAGTCCAGAAGGAATTTGGCCAGATCAACGTACTTGCGGCCCTTGCCAGCGCCCTCTCGGGCCTCCACGAACCGGGCGAAGCGGACCAGCGTCTGCTCCAGTTCCTGGTGACCTTCGTACCAGGCTTTCTTCGGCGCCGGACCGATGTTGTCGCACCAGCAGTCGGCCAGGCGTTTGGCGGCTTCGTACAGCCTGGCGTCCTTGCCGCCGGTCATCACGTAGTGCGCCATCGCCGCTCCCATGAAGTAGCCGGCCTGATAGCCTTCGTGGTCGTGCTTGTTGCTCCAGCGCCGTTGGCCCTGGATGGTGTACTGGGTGTGGAGGTAGCCGTCGCTCTCCTGGGCGCTGAGGATCTTGGGAATCCAGTCCTCCAGCGTCTTGCGGAGGGCGGCCTGCGCCTGGAGGATCTCCTCGTCGCCCTGCGCGTCGACCACGAGGGCGATGCACATGGATTCCAGCGTGTTATAGACCGCTGTGTTGGCGAAAACCGCGCCCACGTGCCTGGCAGGCTGACCGGCCAGTTTTCGGCCGGCCTGAACGAAGTTCTCGATGCCCCCCGAACTGGTCTCGGGGTCGTCGATCTTTCGCACGCAGTGCGGAATCCAGTTGACGATGAGCGCCTTGGCCCGGCTGCGCCAGAGGGGGCTGGTGAGGGAATAACCCGTGGTCGCCACCGCGTCCAGCGGAACCGCGGGCGGCGGCGGATCCACCGGGACCTCGAGCGTAGCCGACACGCTCCGTTCCCCGTCATCCGCGGTCAGCCTCAGGACATAGTTGCCCGCTGCGGAAAACCGGGCTGTCGTCGACGCCGCCGTCGCGTCGCCGAAGGTCACGGTGCCAGGGCCGGAGTCCTGGCTCCAGCGAACGGCCGGGGCGGCCTTCGGCTTGCCGTCGTCCCTCACCGTTCCCTCAAGGTATGTCTGCCCGGGCAGCACGACCACCCGGTCCACCCCGGCGTTCACCGTAGGAGCGAAATTAGGCGAGCCTCCGCTGTCGTAAACCCTCCACTCCAGAATGCCCGTGGAGAACTTCTCCTGGCCGTCAAACTCCAGCCGGAGACGCGTCGTGCCGATCTCCGGAAAGGTTGTGGTGTTAAACGTGCTGGCGGCCAGGCCGAGGCCGCTCGCGCCGGTCACCGTAACGAAGGAACTGCCGTCCCAGTACTTCAGCCGGCACGCGGCCGGCAGCCGCACCCCGCGCTGGTCGTCGAACCAGTACACGTCCATCCTGTTGGTCTTGATGGGCTGGCTCCACTCATACTGCACCCACTGCGTTCCGCTTTGAGGCCAGTTGCCGTAGGCCCCGCGGCTCTTGTCACCCGAGTTGCCAGGGGGGAAGCCGTCGTTGAGGGCCCTGAGGGTCTCGGAGCCGGAGACGAAGGAGGTCGAGGCGGCGGCCACGTCGGCCAGGTTCGCCCCCGGCCGGGCATCGGCGGAGACCGAGGCGTCGGCCCCCAGGGCGCCGGCGCAGAAAACGCTCACCGTAACGGCCGCCAACAGGCGGCTGAAGGGTCGGATCATTCGCATCATCATGCAAGTGTTCCCTCCGGAGACTTCCTCCATCGTGCGGGGCAGGCCCATCAACTCCGCGCCCGTCGGTCGGTCTGAGGGGCTCACGCGATTGCCGCCATGGAGATGTCCGCCCCACAGCGCCAACCCATCCGCCTGGAACTCAACCCTGTCCACCACCCGGAGGTCTACGCGGCGAACTCGACCCTGTCAACGTAATATTTCCTCAATGTCGTAGCAAAGCGAAAATGTCCGCTTGAAGGACTTGCGCCAGGGGTGACCGGGTGCGGGGCGGTAGTCCGCAGGATGCTGCGCAGGCGTGGCGACGTGGCGACCTTTAGCGAGGGGAAAAGACAGACCCCCGCGCCTCAGGCGCGGGGGTCTCGAAAAAGCAGCGTTGTGCGGCCTGCTACCTCTTCTTCCTGCGGATCAGCATGGCGATGCCGCCCAGGCCCAGCAGAGCAAGAGTCGCCGGCTCGGGGACGATGTTGATCATGAAGTCGTCAAAGATGGCGCTGGCCGTATTGCTCGAGTACATGGCGTGGCGCAGACCGACTTCCAGGTAGACGCCGGCCAGGTCGTCGCGAGTATGCCTGGAATACTCCGTCCAGGTTGCACCGTCGGGGCTATAGTAGCGGATGAAATCGTTGCCCTCCCGCGCGAGTTTCGTGTACGGGTAGTCGTCGATGTTCTTGGTTGGGTCGCCCGTGTTGGTATTCAGGTTGTTCTCGACGCCGTCATCGATGGACCGACCGATAAACGTCGCGATCCATTCCGGATGGCTGAAGTAGTAATTGGCCACCCAGTTGTCCACGTCCAGGGCGGCGGTCAGCCCGGCGCTGTGCCAGTTCACGAAGCCCATGGCGTACGGAACCCAGTTGCCGTCCACCATTTTCACGGTCGCCTCGAAATCGGTGTCGGCCGGCACCGTCAAGTACAGCAGGGCGCTGTCGGAGTTATCGGTGTTGGACGACGCGAAGGTGAGGAAGCCCGGATTGCTCGTGGTCTCGCAGGCCACGATGCTGCCCCCACCGCCCCCACCGCCGGTCAGTTTCAGCCCCTCCCAGATCGTCCCCGCCAGCGAGGCGGTGTAATCCTGAGGGGTGTTGAAGTCGTCCCCGTAGATCGTTCCGGCTAGGCCGGCGGAGGCGAGCACAAACACCACGCTTCGAAAGGAACCACACAGGACCGATCCACTTGCCACACCAAGCGACTTGTCACCCTCTAACTCCGCCGGAAGTATACCACAAAATCCGGCGAAGTCAAATGGGAAAAGGATTTTTTCGGCATCCGGGGGGTGGGTAAGTGTCTGTAAATAAAGGACTTACGGAGGAAAAATTTTTCGGATTTTCCCCAGTTTTTCCCTCTACCGGCCTCTTCTCCATGAGGCGGCGGGGTTTCAACGCAGAGAACGCAGAGAGCGCAGAGAAAAACGCAGACTGGGGAAAGGCAAAAGGCAAACCCGCCGTCGCCGACCCTGCTCTGCGAAGCCCGCTACGCAGGGCGAAGCAGAGGGCTATGGCGGGCAGGCGGCACGGCCTTCAACGCAGCCCAAAGGGCCCCTTTCTTTTACATGGGGAGAACGCAGAGAGCGCAGAGAAAGGCGGAGACTGGGGGGAACGGCAATGCGGAACCCGGAAACCGGAACCCGGAAAGAAACGGCAAAACCGCACATCGTCATGGTTAGCCGCGACCCGCCGGCATACACCCCGGTGAACTTCGCTCGCCCCCTCGACCTTGACACCCGCCCGCAGCCGGGGTATCGTTAGGGATTCGGTATGCTGGAGTTATTCTGCGCATGCGGCGAACTATCGAAGTCAGAGGCGCTCGGACGCATAACCTCAAGGGCGTCGACGTCTCCATCCCCCACCGGCGCCTCACGGTCGTGACGGGCGTCTCCGGGAGCGGCAAATCGAGCCTCGCTTTCGACACCCTCTATGCCGAGGGACAGATGCGGTACGTCGAATCGCTCTCGGCCTACTCGCGGCAGTTCCTCGAGCAGATGCAGCGGCCGCCGGTGGATTCCATCACGGGCCTGCCGCCGGCCATCGCCCTGGAACAGAGAAACACGGTCAAGAACGCCCGCTCGACGGTGGGGACGGCGACGGAGATCGCGGATTACCTGCGTCTCTTGTTTGCGAGCGTCGGCGAAACGAGTTGCCCGGAGTGCGGCCTCAAGGTCGAGAAACACACAATCCCCGGGGCGGTGGACGCTTGCCTCATGCTGCCGGGCGGTTCGCGGCTCCTGGTGGTGGCGCCCGTCGCGTGCACCGCGCCTGCCGTTTTGCCGCCTGCCACGGCGAAGTTCGCGCAAGCGAACGAAGACGGTTTCAATCCGCCCTTCGACCATGCTCAGGGCCCTGAGGCTCTCGAAGGGCAATCCGCAATCCGAAATCCGCAATACATCTCCCCCCGCCCGTGGGAATCCTTGAGGCGCGAACTCGAGCGCCAGGGATTTCACCGCCTCTGGATCGGTGGACGGATCGTCGAGATCTCCGACGCCGATCTTGCTTCGTCTTTCACTCCGCACTCCGCACTCCGCACTCCGCACTCCGAGATTGAGGTCGTCATCGACCGGCTGGTGCTTGCCGACGCGCCGGCCGAGAGCCGGAGCCGGCTGGCCGAGGCCCTCGAGACCGCGTTCAAGGCCGGCGCCGGGCGGGCGGCCGTCCTGGTGATGGACGCGGCCGGGGCCGAACGCGGGCGCCTGCCGTTCGACGTCCGTTTCAACTGCGCCCGGTGCGGCCGGGTGTTCCCCGACCCGGAGCCGCAACTCTTCTCGTTCAACAGTGCCGTCGGCGCGTGCCCGACCTGCCAGGGCTTCGGGCGGACGAGCGACCTCGACCCGGACAAGATCGTCCCGGACGCGCGCAAATCGATCGACTCTGGGGCGATCGCCTGCTGGCAGACGCCCGCCTACAAGCAGTTGCACAAGGAGTGCCGGCGGGCCTGCCATCGCCAAGGGGTCCGGACCGACGTCCCCTACGTGGACCTCTCGGAGGCGGACAAGCGATTCATCTGGGACGGCGACGGGGACTGGATCGGCGTCCGGGGCTTCTTCGACTGGCTCGAGACGAAGCGCTACAAGGTCCACGTCCGCGTGATGATCGCGCGGTATCGCGGCTACTACACGTGCCCGACGTGCGGGGGTCGGCGTCTGCGGCCGGAGGCCCTGAACGTCCGCGTCGGCCGTAAGACGATCGCCGACCTCGCGCTTGAGCCGGTGAAAGACCTGCGGGCGTGGTTCGACGCGCTCGGACTCGGCGCCCAGGATGAGGAGAAGGCGGCGGTGCTGCTCAGGGAAATCCGCAGCCGACTCACGTATCTCGACGACGTGGGCCTGGCGTACCTGACGCTCGACCGCCAGACGCGCTCGCTCTCGGGCGGCGAATCGCAGCGGATCAACCTGGCGTCCGCCCTCGGCTCCAGCCTGACGAACACCCTTTACGTGCTGGACGAACCGACCGTCGGCCTCCACGCCCGCGACACGCACCGCCTGCTTGGCATCCTCAGGGGCCTCATCGCCAAGGGCAACACCGTCGTCGTCGTCGAGCACGACCCGGAGATGATTGGGGCGGCCGAGCACCTCGTGGACTTGGGACCCGGCGCGGGCGAAGCGGGCGGCGAAGTCATCTTCGAGGGCCCCTACTCTGGCCTGGCCGCGTGCGAGGCGTCGGAGACGGCCCGGCAACTGGCGACCCACGCCGGCCGCGCCATGTCGCCCTACGGGCGCCGGCCCAAGGGATGGATCGCCCTCTCGGGGGCGAGGGAACACAACCTGAAGAACCTCTCGGTGCGGTTCCCGCTTGGGCTCCTGGCGTGCGTGACGGGCGTCTCGGGCAGCGGCAAGACGACGCTCGTCCACCATTGCCTGTACGGGCAATTCATGCACGCGCGCGGCCGGCCGGTGGACGACGTCGGCCGGTGCGACGCCCTCGAGGGCATCGACGAAATCGACGACATCGTCCTGGTGGACCAAAGCCCGATCGGCCTCAGCACCAGATCGAATCCTATCACATATGTTAAGGCGTACACGGCGATCCGGAGCCTCCTGGCCCAGACGCCGAAGGCCCGCGTCGGCGGCGTCACGGCGGCAAACTTCTCGTTCAACGTCGCCGGCGGCCGATGCGAGGTCTGCAAGGGCGTCGGCGCCGTCACCCACGACATGTACTTCATGGCCGACGTGACGGTCGTCTGCCAGGAATGCGGCGGCAAACGATTCAAGAAAAAGGTCCTCGACGTCCGCTGGGAAGGAAAGAACATCGACGACATCCTCGCCATGACCGTCCAGGAGGCAAGGGCCCACTTCCGCGAGCACAAGGAACTCGTGGCGCGGCTCCAGCCGCTCGCCGACGTCGGGCTGGGGTACCTCAGGCTCGGTCAGAGCACGGCCTCGCTGTCGGGCGGCGAGGCCCAGAGGCTGAAACTGGCGTCCTACCTCGCCGCGCCGAAAAAAGGCCGGCAACATCTTTTCATCTTCGACGAGCCGACGACCGGCCTCCACCTGGCCGACATCCAGGTCCTGCTGAAAACCTTCCACCGCCTCGTCCACGCGGGGCACTCGCTC
>JAPLMM010000086.1 GCA_026387035.1 Planctomycetota bacterium | reverse complement strand
ACTCGCTCCGCGTCACGCGGTCGCCCTGCTCCACCTCCACTCGCCGGCCCCACGCGCGGATGGTCTCGCGCGGACGCACGCCCAGGAAGGTGTACCGCGCGACGCGCTCCAGACCGACGACGCTCTCCAGGAGGAATCCCTGCTCGTCCTCGTCCAAGAGTTTGCGAAACGCCATGACCGGCGTCAGGTGGTCCGAAAGGAGCGTGCGGTAGACGGGGATCGTATTGCCCTGGCGGGCCATCGCCAGGAACTCATCGCGTGTTGGTTCGTACATACATCCTCCACACGGCGAAGGCCGCTAGCCGCTTGCGGCTCAGCGGCAGTATACCATCCCCCCGCCCGACCGTCACGTCCCTTGCGGAGGCGTCTCGGGCGGCTCGGGCGTTTCGGGGATCTCGGCGGGGCCCGCTCCCGTAAAGTCGTGCATCCGCGCCACCTCGCCGTAACAGACCAAGCGGTCGCCCAGGCGGATGCGTTCGCCGGCGGAGGGGCTCGGCAGCGCCTCTTCGCCTCGCCGGATCGCCAGCACCAGGATGCCGGCGGCCCGGAGGTCGGCCTCGGCCAGCGTTTTGCCGGCGCACGGCGAGGCGGCCTCGACCCGGATCTCCGCCACGCCATGCCCTTCGGCCAGGGTGAGCACCTCGGCCACGGGCCGCTCGCGGAGTTTCAGGCGGCTTGTCAGTTTCTCGTTCACCCACCGGTTCCACCGCCGGGTCAACCCCTGCGACCGCAGAACCAGGTAAAGCAGCAGCCCGCCGATGAGGAGCACCGCCACCGCGATGCCATACTCCAGGTACCATTTTTCGACCGTCCTCGCGACGGCCGCAAACGAGCCCACCAGAAGGCTGATCAGCGTCACGATGACGACGTTGCCGAACACCATCAGGAAGCCGACGATGCGGCGGCGGCGCGGGTCGGCCATGATCAGTTCCGACTCGCGCGTCGTGAAGCCCGTTCCGGTGACCGCCGAAAGGGCCTGGAAGTCCGCGCGCGATGCCTCCAGCCCCGTCAGGCGCAGCGCGATCGACCCTCCCTTGACCACCAGGATCGTGATCCCTACCACCAGGAGCATGAGCACGAGCAGCGGAACGGAGATAAACCACATGGCACGTCCTCCCGAATGAGCATTTGCTGTCGGCCGACACTATAGCCTCGCCGGGACGCCAAATCAACCGGCCGAGTCGCGTACGAGCCGGGTGCGGGCCTGCCCGCCATAGCCCGCAGGGCGGCGGCGGGAGCACCCGGCTACACCCGATCGGCCGTGGCATGTGCCAAGTCGGGGAGCATGGCCGGCGGCTTCCGCCGCCGGCTCGCAAAGCAGCGCGAGGGGCAAGCCCTCGCGTATCAACTCGCCATGGGAATCCAAGGCGCTGGACGCGCTCCGGTCGCGTGGTATAATAATGATGAAGAGACCGGGAGGGTAATGCAATGCACAACGAGTTCACCGCCGTCATCGAAAAGGACGGTCCGTGGTACATCTCCTACTGCCCGGAGATTCCGGGCGCTAACGGCCAGGGGCGAACCAAGGCCGAGTGCTTGGAAAGTCTGCGCGAAGCCGTTCGCCTGATCCTCGAAGACCGCCGGGAGCAAGCGCTGCGCGGCGTGCCCGCCGACGCAAGCAAAGACATCATAGCCATTCCATGAAACGCCAAGCGCTCCTGCAACACCTCCGCCGCCATGGATGCTGCCTGAAGAAAAAGGGGACGGGAGTATTTTGTGCGAAGCACCCGATGCTACTCTGCGAAGTAGCGAAGTGCTACTTCGCTACGAAGCACGAGAGGGCCGTTCCGGCAAAATACTCCCGTCCCCTTTTTCCAGTAAGGCGGCCGGGGCGAACCGTCCGATAACCCGCGAGTTTGCTTCAAGGAGGCCGATTCCGTATGCCGATAACCCTTCTGGTCCGACGAAAAGCGGGCTGTGAGGATCTTCCCCTGCCCCGATACATGAGCGAGGCGGCGGCGGGAATGGACGTCTGTGCAGCCGTTGACGAACCGATCGCCCTTGAGCCGGGCGACGTCAAACTCGTGCCGACGGGATTGTTTCTCGCCATCCCCGAAGGCTACGAGGTGCAGGTCCGGCCGAGGAGCGGCCTGGCGCTCGCGCACGGCCTGGTGGTCGTCAATTCGCCCGGCACGATTGATTCGGATTACCGCGGCGAGGTGGGCGTCATCGTCGGCAACGTCGGACGCCGGCCGTTTACGATCACGCGCGGCCTGAGGATCGCTCAACTGGTCGTCGCGCCGGTCGCGCGGGCGGAGGTCCGGCTCGTGGAGGAGTTGCCCGACAGCCGCCGCGGCGACGGGGGCTTCGGCTCAAGCGGCACGCATTGAGCGCCTCTAACAATGGGTGGCACGGCCGGTCTTGCCCGGCCGTGGGCGGACGCACGGCGGGACAAGGCCCGCCGTGCCACACCGGAAGCGAGGTGCCCGTGGACCGGATCAGTCTCGGCAGAAAAGTTGCGGCCGTCGTCACGTTCTTCGCCGCCCTCTTTCTCATCACCAGCGTCCTGACGTTCAACCCGGCGGACCCGCCCTCTACGAGCGTCTGGCCGCCCAACGACCCGGTGTGCAACTGGTGCGGGCCCGTCGGCGCCCACGTCGCCTACCGGCTCTTCTGGGCCCTCGGCGACGGGGCCTATCCGCTCCTCTTGTTTCTCGTGGCGGCGGCGTTCCTCTGGCTCTCCCAGAAGGGCGTCCAGGACAAGGTCTTCCGCGTCACCGGCGCCTTGCTGCTCCTGGTCGCCGTCTCGGTCATGTCCGCCATGATCAAGACCGAGGCGCGCCTGCCGGAATCGAACGGCGGCGTCCTGGGCCTCTCGATCTGGCGGTTCCTCGAGCCGGGCCTGGGCAAGTTCGGCCTGGTTCTCTTTCTCGTGCCGGTGGGCCTGGTGGGTCTTCTGCTCCTGACGGACACGTGGTGCATCCTGCTGCCGGTCGCGATCTACAAGTTTTTCAAGTGGATTACCGGCCGCGCGCGGGTTCCGGTGAAGCGTCTGGCGTCGGCGGCGTTCACGGTCGTCCGGCCGGTGGCGTCGGCGTCGGGAGGCTCGGGCGCCGTGGCCGAAGCGGCCGACGAGGAGCCGGACGTCCGCCGGGCGCGACGTGCGAAGCCCGAGGAACCGGTCGCCGACGAGGAGGAGCGCGAGGAGGCCGAGGAAGACGCCCCGCCGCCACGCCAGGTGATCATCCGCCGCACGCATCGCCCCGCCGAGGAGGAGGAACAGGAGGAGTTCGCGTTCACGCCCCTCCCCTCCACGCCGCGGAATCAGGACTATCAACTTCCGCCGACCGACCTGCTGGAGGATGCCGCCCACGACGGGGACACCGACCAGGAAGCCTACGTCCGCCAGCAGGCGGAGGTGTTGACGCAGACGCTGCGTGAGTTCGGCATCGAGGCCCGCGTCGTCGCCATCGAGACGGGCCCCGTCATCACGCAGTACGAAGTGGCGCTGGCGCCGGGCGTGAAGGTCGGCAAGGTGATCGGCCTGTCGGACGACATCGCGATCGGCCTGAAGGCGCCGAGCGTCCGGATCGTCGCTCCGCTGCCCGACAAGGACACGATCGGCGTCGAGGTGCCGAACACGTTGCGCCAGATCGTGCGATTCAAAGAAATCATCCTGGCGGCCCGCGACGCGACGGGGCGCATGGGCCTGCCGCTGTTCCTCGGCAAGGACGCGACCGGCGATCCGCTCGTCAAGGACCTCGCCGTCATGCCGCACCTCCTCATCGCCGGGACGACAGGCAGCGGCAAGAGCGTCTGCCTCAACGCCATCATCATGTCGCTCCTGTTTACGCGGACGCCCGACGACCTGAAATTCGTGCTCATCGACCCGAAGATGGTGGAACTGTCGGTCTTTAGCCGCCTGCCGCAACTCTTGTGCCCCGTCGTCAACGACATGCGCAAGGCCGAGGCGATCCTGGCCTGGCTCGTCGAGAAGATGGACGAACGATACCGCCTGCTCTCCCAGGCCCGGGTCCGCAACATCGCCCAGTACAATCGCCTCTCGCGCGACGACATCATCGAACGCTTCGGCGCGGCGAACGAGGCCGACCAGGCACGCCTCATCTACCACATGCCCCACATCGTGGTCGTCGTGGACGAACTGGCGGACCTCATGATGGTCGCCGCCAAGGAAGTCGAGATGCACGTGACGCGGCTGTCGCAGAAGTCGCGCGCCGTCGGCATCCACCTGGTGATGGCGACCCAGAGGCCGAGCGTCGACGTCCTGACGGGCCTTATCAAGTCGAACCTCCCGATCCGCATCTCGTTCCAGGTGGCGACGCGCGTCGATTCGCGCACCATCCTCGATTCGATGGGGGCCGAGAAACTCCTCGGCGCCGGCGACATGCTCTTCATGACCCCCGGGGCCCACAAGTTCGTCCGGGCCCAGGGCGCGTTCGTCAGCGAGCAGGAGATCCAGGCCGTCCTCGACTTCGTCACGAAGGAAGCCGAGCCCGCCTTCCAGAGGGAACTCGTCCAACTGAAGGCCGAGGACCAGGACACTGATGACGCCGAGGACGACCTCTTGGCCCACGGCGCGGACGACGAACTCTACGACCAGGCTGTCGAGATCGTCCTGGCGAACGAGCGAGGCAGCGTCTCGCTCCTTCAGAGGCGATTGGGCGTCGGTTACGGCCGCGCCGCTCGCCTCATCGACCAGATGGCCGAGGACGGCCTCGTCGGCAATTACGCCGGCAGCCAGGCCAGGGAATGCCTGCTCACACTCGAGGAGTGGGAGGCGCTGAAGAAGCGCGGAGGCCGCCACGCCGCCACCCCCGCCGCACACGCCGAATCCGACGAGGAGGACGACCCGCCGGACGACGAGTAACCACCGCCGATACGCAAGGCGCGCTTGCAAGCGCGCCTTCGACTCCGGAGCCGCGACTGCCCCCTACCGCGGCTCCGGCCTTTTACGCTGGCCGTGGGGCCTGAGGCACAGCCTCCCTACCAACCGAAGAGTTCCGCCAAGCGGCGGTTGTTTTCCTCGGGCGCTCCGTCGCCGCCCGCCAACCCTTCGCTTGCAACGCAGACGAACCGCGCGCCGTCGTGCACGTACGTATTGATGAAACCGTAGTGACCGCCGCAGGCTTCGTAGGCAACGAGACGGGGACGACCGTCCTCGTCCTTCGGCAGGATGCGGAACGGTCCAGCGACGAAATGGCCTAAGTACCTCCATCCGCCCTCGACGGGCGCGAACACCAGAAACGTCCAGAACCTCTGCGGAACATCTACCCGAATAAAGAGTTCGCAGACACCGTCGCCGTCAAGGTCGCGGCGTTCCTCGACCAGGCCGTCTCCGACCACAATCCGGCCCCATTCGTCCACGACCGGCCCTTCGATCGGCCCATCAGCAAACTGCTCCAGGGTCCACCGCCGGGGATCGGCAATCGTCGCGTCCCACGTCAGGCCACATTTTACAATATGCCAATCGCCTCGCTCCCGCGGCGCGACGCCGGCTGGCCTTTCGCACGACGAAATGCTCAGACAGGCAACGAGCAGCCCCACCAGGTCATACCGCATGCCACGCCTCCCGGCAGCCGAGGATACGGCTGGAAAGGCGTTGCGCCAAACCTATAATGGCGACTTCCGATGCGATGGTCTGGGAGCACACGATGGAGATTCAGCCGTTCGTTCTCGGCGGCTACGGGGTTTCGGCGTACGTCGTCACGGCCGACGGCGAGGCCATGGTCATCGACGCGCCGGAGGGCGCCGAGGCCATCGTCGCCTTCTGCGACGCCCGCGGCCTCGTGCCGCGACTTCTCGTCAACACCCACGGCCACGCCGACCACATCTACGCGAATCGCCTCCTGAAAGAACGCTGGCCGGACCTGGCCATTGCCGTCGGCGCCGGCGACGCGCGGCTCCTGGGGAGTCCCATGCGGAACCTTTCGCCGCTCATGGGCGCCTGGGTCAAGAGCCCGCCGCCCGACCGCTTGCTGGAGGACGGCGACCGCATTGAACTTGGGTCGGTTTCGTTCGAAGTGCTTGCGACGCCCGGCCACACGAAGGGCGGCATCAGCCTGTTCTCGGCGGACGGGCCCGGCGGCAGGCCCGTCGTTTTCACCGGCGACACGCTCTTCGCGGGCGGCATCGGCCGAACCGATTTCCCCGGCGGCAGCCACGAGACGCTTCTGGAATCCATCCGCAAGCGGCTGCTCGTGCTCCCGCCGGAAACGGTCGTCTATCCGGGCCACCCTGGCACGGCCACGGGCCGTGCCGTGGCCGGCGGACCGCCCACGACCGTTGCCGAGGAGGCCCGCACCAATCCGTTCTTGCTCTAATTCTACAACGCGATCCCGGCGCGCCGGGATCGCCAAGAGCGCAGAGATAAGATATTCTTTTGCTCCGTCGAAAACATCCGTTGATGTCTCCCTCTCCCTCGATGGGAGAGGGAGGGGGTGAGGGTGAAAGGCCGTTCCCTTCCTCCTTTTGCGGTTCCTTGTTCGATATTCGTTATTCGTCGTGTCTTTGCCCCACACCCAACCCTCGCCCCCAACGGGCGAGGGAGAACAAAAGCCGTAGCGCGGGGGTTTATCCCCCGCGCCTTGCTGCGCGGGGCACAAGGCCCCGCGCTACGACCAGCCAGCGCCCCGCCCCGAAAGGGGTCCAACATGGACAGGGACAAGCGGGGCGGCGAACCCACCGCGCAAAACTTATGTAACCCCGCTAAGCGGTGCGCAGCGCAAAAAAACGCGGCCCGGAGTGTGCCGCGAGCAAGTCGCTTCGTTCGCCGGACCGACGCCTACGGCGTTTCTTCTTTCATGAGCAGCAGGTTATCCACCAGGACGCGAGCGCCGCTGATCCGGAGGCCTGCCAACCCCCTCAGGAGCACCGGGCACCCCGCCTGGCCCGTGTCCGTCCACGCCACCTGCCAGCCGCGCGGCTCGTCGGTGTCGCTCCGCCACGCCTTCCCGGCCACGCTCACGCCGTCGTCCATCTGCTGGACGCGGATTTTCATCGTGTACCACCACCCCTCGGCAGGCGGCTCGCCCAGGTGCATGATCGCCTGCACGGGTTCCAGCAGGAGCCGCTCGCGGCGCGCCCCCGCCTGGCCGGCGCGCCCCTCCGTCGCCGCGAACCGCTTCACCAGGCGCAGGCGCCGCGGCGACAACTCCAGGATGTAGCCCGAATCGTCCGCGCTGCGGCATGCCACGGCGCCGATCGCGTAGTCGCCGCGCGACGCTTCCACCTTCACGTCCACCTGGAGCGTGTAGTTCCCCC
>JAPLMM010000085.1 GCA_026387035.1 Planctomycetota bacterium | reverse complement strand
GTCGTTCGAGGACAACATCCGCGTGACGAAGGAAGTGGTGGACTACGCCCACGCGCGCGGCGTCAGCGTCGAGGGCGAACTCGGGACGCTCGGCGGCATCGAGGACGAAACCCACGCCGACGAGGTCCTCCTGACGGACCCGGACGAGGTCGAGGAGTTCTGCAAGCGCACGCGGGTGGATGCGCTTGCCCTGGCGATCGGCACGAGCCACGGCGCCTACAAGTTCAAGCACGAGCCGGTCCTCGCCATGGACCTGGTCACCGAGTGCCGGAAGCGCGCCCCCGACACGAACTTCGTCATGCACGGCAGTTCGAGCGTGCCGCAGGAACTCGTGGCCGAGGTCAACCGGTACGGCGGCAAGTTGCCCGGCGCGATGGGCGTGCCCCTCGCGTCCATCCAGGAAGCGGTCAAGCGCGGCATCCAGAAGATCAACGTGGATACGGACGGCCGGCTGGTGGTGACGGCGGCGATCCGCAAGGTCTTCGTCGAGAAACCGAGCGAGTTCGACCCGCGCAAGTACCTCGGCCCGGCGCGGGAGGCGCTCGCGAAACTTATCGCCTCGAAGATGCGCGACTTCGGCACCGCCGGACACGCCGGCGACTATTCCCCCAAGACGCTGGAGCAGATGAAGGCGTTCTACGCGAAAAAGAAATAGCGCTCCGGCGTGACAACGTTAGCGCGGCGGGTCACCCGCCTTCCGACTTCGCCTTTTGGGCTTCGCCGGACAAGTCGCCGAGGCCCGCCACGGGCGGGTAAACTTCCGCCGTCGTCCCGGCGCGCCGGGACTACGGCGGACAGGCCGGACCCGCCGCTTTTTTTGTTGACGGGGGCCGGGCGGCAAATGTACACTCAAAGTGTATACTTGAAATGGAGGTCCGCCATGAAAGCGTCCGTTCTCGACCTGCGGCGGCGCATGGGCCGCGTCCTGGAGGCGCTGGACCGCAACGAACCGGTCACCCTGATGTACCGCGGCAAGAAGAAGGCCGTGATCTATCCGGCCGGCACGGCGCCGAAGCCGGTCGGTTCAGCCAAGGACCAACCCGCGTGCGGCATGTGGAAAGACCGGAAGGACATGGCCAACGTCTTGCGGTATGTGCGCAACCTCCGCCGGGGACGCATCCATGATATTTGACACCGACGTGCTCATCTGGTACATGAGGAGCAACGCGAAAGCGATCCGGCTTCTGGACGAGACGCCGGACCGCTGCCTATCGGTCATCACGTACATGGAACTGCTTCAGGGCGCCCGCGACAAGCAGGAGGCCCTGGCCATCCGCGTCACTCTGACGAACCTTGCTTTTCAGATGCTCCCCCTGACCGAAAACATCGGCAACCGCGCATCCATTTACATGGAACAATACGGCCTCAGGACGGCTCTGGCGATCCCCGACGCCCTTGTGGCCGCCACGGCCGCCGAGAACGCCATGCCCCTGTGTTCGAGCAACCTCAAGCACTACAAGTCCATCCGCGACCTGGACCTTAAGGTCTTCCGGCCGTAGGCATAATTTTCTGGGGAGCACTGGCGGACAAGCCGCCAGTGCTCCCCAGATTTTCCTTCCGCCACCCTTACGAAGTTGCCGCGGGCAGTGCCGGAGAAATCTGACACACCCCACCCAATCTACAATCATCAATCTGCAATCTTCAATCAGTATGGTTGGCGCCGGACTGGGCGACGAGTTGGCACGCCTCGAGCCAGGAATCGATGGATTCGCCGGCGTCGGCCCACCAGCCTTCGATCGTCTCGTAGGTCATCGTGCCGGCCTCGACGTAGTGGTTGTTGACGTCGGTGATTTCCAACTCGCCCCGGGCCGAAGGTTCGAGCGTCGGGATGACGTCGAAGACGTCCGGCGGGTACATGTACACGCCGATGACGGCCAGGTTCGACTTGGGCTGCTTCGGTTTTTCGACGATGCGCACGATGCGCTTCCCCTCGATTTCCGCGATGCCGTAGGCCTGGGGGTTCGGCACTTCCTTCAGAAAGACCTTGGCGCCGGCGGGCTGGGCCTCGAAGGACTGGGCGGCCCGGCGAATGGAGCGCTCGAGGATGTTGTCGCCGAGGACGACGCACACCTTTTCGTGCTCGACGAACTCGCGCGCGAGGCCGAGGGCCTCGGCGATGCCGCCCTCGCCCTTCTGATAGGCGTAGTGGAGGCGCCCCAGGCCGAACTCTTCGCCGTTCTCCAGGAGCCGTATGAACTCGCCCGCGCTATTGCCCCCCGTGACGATCATGATGTCGGTGATGCCGGCGCGGACGAGGCACTCGATGGGGTAATAGATCATCGGCTTGGAATAGACGGGGAGGAGGTGCTTGTTGGTGATCTTCGTCAGGGGCTGGAGCCGCGTCCCCAACCCGCCCGCCAGAATGACGCCTTTCATGACGTTCTCCTTTTGCGATGCTGCTCCACTGTACCGGCGCGGCGGGAGCGGGTCAATTCTCCTGTGGGCGGGGCGCTTCCCATTTCGGCGGCGAGGCGGCTTGCCGGCGGCGAGCCCTCCTGCTAGTCTATCCCACCTTTTCCTGTGAGGAGAACGGATGAGATGCCGCGCAGTCATCTTCGACGTGGACGGCGTCCTGGTGGATAGTTACCGGGCGCACTTCGAGGCGTGGAAGCGCGTGGGGCGGCGCGCCGGCCGACCCATCGGCGAAAATACGTTCGCCTCGCTCTTCGGCCGGCGGAACCGCGAGATCATTCGCCTCCTCTGGGGCGACGTCCTGACCGAGGCCCAGGCGGAGGAACTCGCCCAGTGGAAAGAGGTTCAGTATCGCGAGGTGCTTCGGACCGATTTTCGGCCGATGGACGGGGCGGCCGAACTCGTGGATGCCCTGAAGGCGGCGGGGTTTCTGCTGGCGGTCGGGTCCTCCGGCCCGCCGGAGAACGTCCGGATCTCCCTCGAAGGCCTGGGCCGGACACGCCTTTTCGACGCGACGGTCACCGGCGCCGAGGTCCGGGCCGGGAAACCGGACCCGGAAGTGTTTCTGAAGGCGTCGGCGAAACTTGGGCTGGAGCCGCGCCGCTGCGCCGTCGTCGAGGATTCGACCGCCGGCATCGAGGCGGCCGTGCGGGCGGGAATGGCGGCAATCGCGCTCGTGGGCACGGCCACGCGCGAAGCC
>JAPLMM010000084.1 GCA_026387035.1 Planctomycetota bacterium | reverse complement strand
GAAGTCGAGCGCCTTGTCGGGCGCCTTCGAGTCCAGCGCGACTCGGGCAACGAGCGCGTCCACTCGCGGCAACTCGCGGGCGGCCATGCGGGCCAAATCGTCCTCGCCCTTGGCCTGCTTCTCCAGGGCCCTCCGCAGGTCCGCCAGCATCGGCACGGCCTTGCGATGGTCCCCCGCCTCGACGAGGGCGGCGCACTGCTCGACCGCCTCGCGGATCGCACGGGATCGGAGCGTGGTCTCCTCGGGGGAAGGCGGCGCGGGAGCGCGCCGCTTGGCGCCGGGGTTGCCCTGGCCGCGCGCAGGCGAAAGACCCACCGCGACCGCGAAAGAGAACACCGCCAGAGAGATGATAAGCGCCCAGCGCGAGCGTAAGCCGGAGTGAGCCTTGCGAGCCATCCCAGCCCCCCTTATTAAAAGTTACTACTTCTCCTCTCCATTGATTCCCATCGGAGCATACCCGCCCCGCCCGAACGATGTCAAGAAAAATCCGGGATGTGTTGCTTAGGAAATTCCTGGGGGGGGCCATCGCCGGGCGGAGCAGGGGAAGGAGGCACGCTTTCGCATCCGTCTTCGCCCGTTGGGCTACGCCGGACAAGAGCGAAAGCCCAGCCACAGGCGGGCAAGCGTGGCACCCCGGCTTAACCCTCACCCTTGCCCTCTCCCGTCGAGGGAGAGGGAACGGCACCCCCCTCGGCCCATCCGCGTCCAAGCCCAGCCCCCGGCTCGAACCGGTCACGAGGGCCACCCGGCCCGTCAGGTCAAAGAGTCCTCGGCCCATTCGCCTCTCCCCTTCCGCGGCCGAAGTGGTTAACGCAAGACCCGAGCCGAGAGGCGGCGGACGGCGAAAGGCAGAGGGGCGGAAATCGCGTGTTCCCGGAAATCCCTGTGCTCTTTTTCCCCGCAAGGAGGTGAAAAAGTAGCATTTCCCCTTTTCCCCCCTGAACCTAAGGGACTTGACTCGGTCCTCCGCCGGGGTGGACGGTTCCGTGGGTATCCTCCTTCCTTGTCTTTAAGGCCCTCTTGGCCTGGGCCTTAGTGCCAATTCAGAGGTGTGCCGCAATTTCGATTAACGCTTTTTCCTTGAAATTCCGAATAAATACGTTGACACGGACCCTTCGAAAGGCATAATGTCTTCGATTGGCCCAGGCCATTTGAGGATGGGAATGCCGACCAAACTGAACCCGTTGCACATCCCCCTGCGGCGCGATAGCGGCATTCCCCTCTACCTTCAGATCAAAGAGGGGATCCGCGAAGCCCTCCACGGCGCCCCCGAAGACGAAGAGGCCCTCCTGCCGCCCCAGCGCGACTTGGCCGACAGGCTCGGCGTCAGCCGCAACACCGTCGGCATGGCCTACGCCGAACTTCAGCGCGAGCAACTCATCGACGCCCGGGTCGGAAAAGGCACGCTCGTCGTCCGTTCCGCCAAACAACTGGAAAGCCGTTCCCGCCGTGAAAGGCTCCTGAAGACCCTCGAACACTCCGTCGAAGAATCGCTCTCGCTGGGATTCACCCTCGATGAGTACGCCGAGGCGACGGAGGCGTTCCTGCACGAGAAAAGGGAACTCCTCAGCCACATCCGCCTCGTCTTCGTCGAGTGCAACCGCGAACAGTTGACCTACTTTTCGGAGCATCTGTCGCTCGACCCGAGGGTTGTCATCGTCCCCGTCCTCCTGACGGACATCCGCGCCAAACCGTCCTCGACCTTGCCCGCCCTCCGTTCCGCCGACCTCGTCGTCACGTCGTTCTACCACCTCGATGAGTTGGAGAACCTTCTCTCGGACGGCGGACCGCCCATCGTGGGCGTGAACCTGCAGCCTGAAATGTCCACGATCGTTCAGATCGCCCGCATCCATCCCACGGCCCACATCGGGCTGGTGGCCGCCAGCAAACAGTTCCTGGCCGAGATGGGCGACACGCTGATCAAGATGAAGATGGACCCCACGCGCGTGACGACCTCGATCGACGGCGATGCGGAAACCTTGTGCCACCTGGTCGGCCGCGTCGATGCCCTGATCGTTTCGCCCTCGCGAAGAAAAGAGATCGAAGCCCTGGCCGGCCGAAAACCTGTTGTCGAGTTCCTCTTTGCGCCCGACGAGGGGTCCATCAACAGCATTCGCGTCGCCCTGCTGGAACTCAAACAACAGCGGAAAGGGAAGTCCGATCATGCCTCCTCAGATCACGGAACTCGCGTTTCTTGAGCATCTGGCCTCGCGATTCAATCTGCCCGTGCCGGAACACCTCACCGCCGAGGCCAGCGGCGCCCAAATCCGCGACGCCCTGAAACGCTGGGGCGGCAAGGCGCTCGTCAAACCCGATGTCCTCGCCGGCAAACGCGGACAGGCGGGCGCCGTCCGCGAAGTCCACGACTATGCCGAGGCCCAAAAGGAACTCAAACGCGTCCAGGGCCTCGAGATCAACGGCCACCTCCCCCGCACCGCCTACCTCGTCCAGTACCTCCCCGCCGACCTCGAGGTGTACTCCGCCATCACCTACGATTCCCGGTACCTGGGACCTTCCCTCACAGTATCCCTGGCCGGCGGCATGGACGTTGAGGAAAAGGGGGACGCCGACCAGGTGGTCTTCCCCATCAACGTGTACACGGGCCTCAACGCCTACCAGGCGAGCGACATCCTCACCCGCCTCGGCTGCCCCAAGCCCGTCGTCAGCGGGCTAGCGCGCAGCCTCGTCGATTTCTGGGACATGTTCATCTCGACGGGCATGCGGATGTGCGAGGTCAATCCCTGGCGCATCTCCCCAGAAGGCAAACCTTACGCCTGCGACTTCAAGGCCGTCTTCGATGAGGCCAACTTCAAGTTCAAGAACCTCGGTTTTGCGCTGCCCGAGTATCCCATCAACGCAACTCCCTTCGAGGAGGAAATGGCCGCCTGGAGCGCCTCGAGCCACCAGGGCCAGGCCCACGTGGCCGACCTCGGCGGCGACCTGATTCTGCCGCTCCTCTTCGGCGGCGGCGCCTCGACCATCATCACCGAAACCCTCATGCAAAACGGCGGAAGCCCGCGGTTTCTCTCGGACTTCGGAGGGAACCCGCCTTACGAACGCATGTTCGGCACCGCCAAAATCTGTTTCGACCACCACCTGGCCAAGGCCGCCCTCCTCCTCATCCTCGGCGGCAAGGCCAACAACACCCTGATCGACGTCACCTTCTCGGCCATCGCCGACGCCCTCCGCGCCCATGTGGAGGAGCACGGCCCCATCTCCATCCCCGTCATCGTCGGCCGGGGCGGTCCGCGGCTGGTTCAGGGACTTCTGACCTTGAAGAACACCCTGGATGCCCTGGGACTGCCCTACGTCATCTTCGGCCCCGACACGCCCGTCACTCAGGTGGCGGAATACGCCGCCGCCGTCGCCAAAGCCAGCCGCCAGATAGGAGAGCCCGCATGAGAGCCGCCGTGTTGAGCGATCTCTTGAAGGCCGGAGACCGCGTTGCCGTGTCCAACATCACCGGCCGGGAGGCCGCCGCCGTCACGGTGGACTCCCAGAAATACTGCAAGAACATCGTGGGCGGATGGGCCCTCGGAAAAGGCGACCAGACCATCGACGTGCCGGGCGGCGAGCCGATCCCCGTCTTCTCCACCATTGAGGCCCTCCTCAAGGGACTTCCCAAGGAACGGTTGCCCAACAAGGTCGTCGTCTACTCGCCGCCGCCGGCCGTGTACGGCGACGTCAAGGAAGTCGTGGAACGCGCGGGCGGACGCATCGAAACCCTCTTCATCATCACCGAACATGTGTCCACCGAGGTGACCGCGAAGATCGCCCAGTTGTGCAGCAACGCCAAGATCGACGTCCTGGGCTGCAACTCCCTCGGATTCATCAACACGCACGACGGCGTCCGCGTCGGGGCCGTGGGGGGCGACAAGCCCGCCGAGAGTTTCCGGCCCGGGTCCGCCGCCATCGTCTCCAACAGCGGCAACATGGTGAACACAATGGCTTCCTATCTCCTGAGCGCCGGCCTGGGCACCAGTTACGGCGTCTCGACGGGCAAGGACGTGCTGATCCTGCTGCCCCTGAAAAACCTGCTCGAACTCGCACGAAACGACAAACGCACCCAACTCATCGTCCTCTACGTCGAACCGGGCGGCCTCTACGAAAAGGAAGCCGTCCAGATGCTCCGCGAGACGGCCTACCCCAAGCCCATCCTCGTATACGTGACGGGCGAGATTCTCGGCACGCGGGACCTGGCGCTCGGCCACGTCGGCGCGGTGGTCGAAGGCGGCGAGACGACCGCAGCCGCCAAGAGCCAATGCTTCGACGACTATTTCGGCGTCGCCCCCTTCGACCCGCACACCCGTTACGAAAAAACGCCCGAACTCGCGGCAGCGCTGCGCCGCGGAATCCGCATCAAGACCCTGCACCATCTGCCGGCCGCCGCCGCCCTCCTCTGCGACACCCTGAACCTCCAGCGGGATTTCCAGCCCTCGAATCCCCTGCGGCTGAACCCGTGGTTCGCCGACTACAAGGCGTTCGGCAAACGCCTGCCCCGCAACCTGCTCCTTCATGCGGGGGACATCCCCGAACCCTACGCGGCCCAGGTCCGGCTTCTGAGCAAGGAAACCGTCGGAGCCAATCTGCCGAGGAGAGACATGCGAAACGCCAGCCATGCCTCGTCGAACGACGGCCGGACGACGCGGATTTACGGCCATCCCTTGGAAACGGAGATGCAGAAGGGCCGGTTCGTCGAATCGCTCCTCGTGGCCTGGACGGGCGATTTGCCGCGCGACTTTGAGGTCGAACTCGTCGAAAAATGCCTCATCGCCTCCCTCAGCAACGGTCCCGGAACGCTGTCGGCCCAGGCAACGAAACTCTCGACCTCGGCCGGAAACCCGCCGAACACCGCCATGATCGCCACCCTGGCCTCCATCGGCGACGTGCACGGCGGGAACGGGCGACAGGCCGTCGAGTATCTCCTACGCATCTTCCACCAGGTGGACCTGGCGGATCCCTATGCCCCCACGCCCCAGACGGACCTCGAGAACCTCGTCCACCAGGAAGTGGACCGGTTCAGCAAACTGCGCCTGGCCGCCAAAGAGGCGGGGACCGATTACGAACGCATTCCGTGCCTCGGACACCCCGTGTTCAAGGACGACCCGGTCAACTATGACCCGCGGGAACAGGTCATTGCCGCATACCTGAAGGACAAGGGCCTGTCGAACATCTTCCTGGAGTTCTATCACCGGCTGGCCCGGCGACTGAAAGAGGTAGGCATCGCCAGGAACGTCTGGGCGGTCAACCTCGACGGGGCGATCGCCTCGGTGGTGCTCGGCCTGTGCTGGAAGACCCTGAAGGAAAAGCGGATGACCGTGCGGCGGGCCTGCGACATCGCATTCATGGTGTTCGCGGTCGGCCGCGTGGCGGGGGCGGGCGGCGAGTTCCTGGACCACCAGGATTTCGGCCTGCCGATGGACATGCGCCTGCCGGTCAAGGAATGCATCACCCTGACCCGACCGAAAGAGTGACCCCCCAAATGAAAACGAGCCGGGCGGCCACCAAAAAGTGGCCGCCCGGTTTTTTGCTGTGCGTTCGGAAAACGACTTACGCGCGGTTCGAACGGCTCGAGTCTCGCCCGGTGGGCCTGCCCCTGCGCAGCATCCTGCGGGGTTGGGGACGTTCCGCTTGAAGGAAAAAGGTCGCCGACGCGCCCAGGCATTGCTCCGCGAACTTGCACCAGGCCGCGCAGCCCATGTCGAACCGCGGGTTCGCCACCGTCGCCCCGCATCCGCGGCACCGCCGGCGCACATCGTCTTTCCAGAACTCGATCGCCGCCCCGCACTCCGGGCACGGACTCTCAAAAATGTCGTCCGGCTTCCAGAACCGTTTGTCCTGGCCCGGGCACTGGCTGATGGCCATCCCAGATCCTCCTGGCCGGCGACGTGCCGCCCCTCCTCCGTTATTCTCGCACCGAGGTCGGATCGTTTCCTTGACCAAAGTCAAATCGAAGCGTTTTCGTCGGCCAAGGGTTCCGCAAAGCCAAGCGATATGAAACATCCCACAACGGACAAGAACGAATCAGAGGGCCGCCGCACATCGGGCCCCCTCGCCGGCGAACATTTTGCCGACGACGCGTTCCAGCACGTTCCGCAGGCCCTCGCTCGGGAGCGGCTCGAGGGCCGTCACCGCCTCGCGACGGTAGCGATCCAGCAACCGCCGCGCCGATTCCTCGACGCCGAGGTCCGCGAGCACCTGCGCCAGCCGACCGGACGATCCCTCCGCCGCGAGCGAACCGCGCCCGGCCGCCTCCAGAAACCGTTTCGTCTCACCCGTCGCCCGCTCCTCGGCCAGGCTCAAGAGGATCGAAGGCTGCCCCCCCTCTCCCGGCGTGCCCGCATCGCCGCGAGGCGTGCCGGGACCGGGCGCCGCACCCGCCGACCAGTCCGCGAGGTCGTCCCGTATCTGGTACGCGATGCCCAGCGCCTCGCCGTACCGCGCGAGCGCCGGCCAAAGGTCCTCGCCGGCCCCCGCCAGCGTCGTCCCAACCCGCAGCGCCACCTCGAACGCCGGCGCCGTCTTCATGCGGAAGATCTCGATCACCCGCGCCGGGGCCACCGGCCGGCGCGCCCGCTTCGCCATCAGTTCCTCGCCCTGGCCGATGCAGAGGCTCCGATGGCCCCGCGCCGCGGCGCGCACCATCTGTACCTTCGCCCCGTCCGCAACGCCGATCTCGCCGATCAGCCGGTACCCCTCGCCCAGCAGAAAGTCCCCCGCATTCAGCGCGATCGGCACGCCATACTGCGCGTGCAGCGACTTCGCACCGTAGCGCTCCCCGTCGCCGTCCTCGATGTCATCGTGGATGAGGGAGGCCTTGTGAAAACACTCGACCGCGACGGCCGCCTTCCGCAGGTCCTCGGGCGCCTCGCCCCCCTTTCGGACCGAAGGTCCCTTCGGGATGGGGTCTTCGCCTTCGCGCCGCCTCTGAAACGAAAGAAACGCGCACGCCGCCAGGAAAGGCCGCCAACGCTTCCCGCCCTTCGCCAGCCACGCCCGCGCGATCCGCTCGGTTTCCGTTTCCGCCGGACCGGCCACGGCCTCCAGGACCTCGGGCGCAAACCACGAAACCACCGCCTCGTACAGCGCGTCGAGGTCCAGCCCGCCCGTCGGGTTCTGTCTGGTCATCCGCCTGGTCTCCTGGATTCCCCCCGTGCAGCCTGGGCCGGGGCGTATCGTACGCCGACCCCTGCCTGCTTTCAAGCGGTCTTTGGGCGCCACGGAAAAGACGGTGGAAAATGCGACCGCAGACGTGCTTCAGCGCGCCAGCGCCAGGCCCTCGCGAAGCCGCTCCGCCCGGCGCAAAAGATCCCCCTGCTCCAGTTGCGCCACGAGTTCCGGCGCCAGTTCCCGCGCCCGCGCGAACGCTGCCTGCTGTTCCTCCCGATCCACCAGCACCAGGCGCACCAGGACGCGCTGCGCGTCGGCCAGCACCGGCCCCGTCTCGCGCTTCCACTGCTCGCGCGTCGCGTAGTCCATCCCCACCAGCGTCAGCACGACGATCGAGGCCGCCACGCTCACCACCGCCGCCAGCCGACCCACCGGAATCCGCTCGCCGAACAGCCGCCGCTTCCCCGCCGCGATCCGCGCCCCGACGAACGCACCGCGCCCCGCCAGGCCCGCCGTCACGCGCCCCGCCACGTCCGGCAATTCCCCCACCGGCGCCTCCAGCCGGATCGCCTCGTCCACCGCGCGCATTTCCTCCAGGCCCGCCGCGCAGACCGGGCATTGCGCCACGTGCCGGCGGACGCGGTCCGCCTCGGCCTCCGCGAGGTCGCCATCCACGTACCGGCTCAACACCTTTTTCGGCACACAGCGGCCCATCCTCTGCTCCTTGCGGTTCGACCGTGCTCACCGCCCCTCGTTCGACCCAGAGGCTCTCGACGGGGAGTCTGTCGAGGGGCCGACCGGTCGCTCCGACGTGCCGTCGCCCAACGCTCACCTACTCGGCCGCGCCCTCCGACCGCCGCGCCCGGTACATCCGCGCCAGGTACTGCGGCGCCTGCGCACGCCTCAGGAGGTGCTGCATCTCTTCCCGGGCACGGAACAGCCGGCTCCGCACCGCGCTCGTCGAAATTCCCAGCGTATCCGCCAACTCCTCGTAACTCATGTTCTCCGTCGCGCGCAGGACGAGGACGCTTCTGAGTTTCGCCGGCAAGCGGCGAAGCGCCGCCTGCACCGCATCGACGCCTTCATCGGTCTCCATTCGACTCGACGGCCGCACCACGCGCCGTGCCAGCGGGTGCTCGCGCATCGCCGCCAGTTTCCGACGCCGCGCGTCTTCTTTGCGCCAGTGGTCGATCACCGCGTTCACCGCCACCCGGCGAAGCCAGCCCGGCAACACGTCCGCCGATTCCAGGTCCCCGAGGTGCCGCCATAGCCGAATGAAAACGTCCTGCGCCAGGTCTTCCGCGACCGCGGCACGCCTCACCATCCGAAGCACGAGATGATACACCGGCCTCTCGAACCGCCGGACCAGCGACGCGAACGCCTCGCCATCTCCCTCCCGCGCCGACTCCAGAAGGCCGCCGAGATCTCTCCGGCGGCTCTCGAGCGCCTCCGCAAGCGACCCGAGCGATTCACCGCGGCCGGCGGCAAGAACTCCTACGGCGGTCGTCATACGGGCACTCCCTTTCGGTTCTCCCGTTCCGCCCGTCCTATTGGACGCACCCCGAAGGCCCGCGTTTTCCGGAAAATCCACGTCCCGCCTCCTCACTTGATTATACGACCGTCCCTGTCATCGATGGGCCGTTTTCGCCCGCCCC
>JAPLMM010000083.1 GCA_026387035.1 Planctomycetota bacterium | reverse complement strand
GCTGAACCCGGAACTGGAACTGGACCTCCGCCAGCCGTCGCTCGGGGTCCAGTACCTGGCGAGCGTGATCCATCGCGATCGTCCGGGACGGTACGCGATCCGCCACGCCGACCGCCGGGTCGAGCGGGCGATGGACGAGTTTCGCCCGGACCTCGTGGCCATCAGTTCCACGAGCGCGTACTTCGGCCGGGCACGCCAGTGCGCCCGGGCCGCCAAGGCGCGGGGCCTGCCGGTCCTCGTGGGCGGCATCCACGTCTCGATGCTTCCCGGGTCGCTGTACCCGGAGATGGACGTGGCGGCGCTGGGCGAGGGCGAGCGGACGATCCTTCGGCTCCTGGACCTGTGGGAGGAGACGGGCGCGTTTCCACACGACCGGCTGCGCGAGATCCCGGGCGTTGCGTTTCGCGAGGCCGACGGGTCGGTCTTCCAGACCGAGCCGGTGACGCACATTCAGCCGCTCGACGAGATTCCGTTCCCGGACCGCCGGCTGGCGCCGGTGCCCCGGCACGCGTACATGTTCACGTCGCGCGGGTGCCCGTACCGGTGCGCGTTCTGCGCCTCGACGCGCTACTGGCCGGGCAAGGTGCGATTCTTCTCGGCTGAGTACGTCGTCGCGGAGATCGAGGAACTGATCCAGCGCTACGACGTGTCGCTGATTTCATTCTACGACGACCTTTTCTGCGCGAACCTCGCGCGGCTGAAGGAAATCGCACGGCTGCTGGAGGAGCGCCGGCTCGTGGGGTGCGTCAAGTTCACCTGCAACGCCCGCGCGAACATCGTCAGCGAGGAAATGGCCGAGGTCCTCAAGGCCATGAACGTCGCCAGCGTGAATATGGGCCTGGAGTCGGGTTGCGAGGAGACGCTTGCATTCCTGAAGGACCGGGTGACGGTGGAGCAAAACCGGGAGGCAATCGAGATTCTGCACCGGCACGGGTTTTTCGTCTCGGGTTCGTTCATCATCGGCTCGCCCCACGAGACGCGGGACCAGATGATGGAGACATATGCGTTTCTGAAGCAGGCGCCGCTGGCGATCACGGACGTCAACATCCTCATCCCGTATCCCGGCACGCCCATTTGGGAATACGCCTTCGGCCGCGGCCTCGTGTCCAACGACATGGACTGGAGCCGGCTGACGTACGGCATGGTGGTGGACCCGAAGCATCTAATCAACCTGTCGGAGCACCTGACGGCGGAGGAGTTGTGCCGCATCCACCGCAAGTTCCTCGTCCTCCGGTACCGGAAGGTTCTCTCGAACATCATTTTCCACCCGTACCGGATGGACCTCGTGCGAACGGCCGGCCGCGTGGCTGCCGGCGCGGTGATGGGCCTGTCCCGGCGGGCGTGGCGGGCCCTGCGGGGACGTAAGACGGAAAATGGTTAACTTAACCCGTTGCAAAAACGAGACTTATAAAAATGGGGTCTGACCCCATTTTCCGGCGATCGCGGACGGAGGCGAAGGGATGGCCAAGGTGTGTCTGGTGTCGAGCGCAGGCGGGCATCTGACGCAGGCCGTCAGCATTGCCGGCGAACTTCAGGGCGAGCACGACTTCATCCTCTGCGTCACGGGGTTCACGGCGGTCCGGGGCATCGAACTCGAGGAGATGCGGGCGATCCACTTTCTGCCCGTTTACTGGGGTCACCGGGTTCCGTTCGGCGTCCTGATGGGGATGGCGGTCGCGCTCTGGAAGTTCTTCCGGATCTTCCGGCGCGAGCGGGTCGAGTACGTCATCTCGACGGGGGCGGAGGTGGCGCTGCCGGCCCTGCTGGTGAACCGCCTGTTTTTCCATTGCCCGTCGCTCTTCATCGAGTCGGTGTCGCGGATCGACACGCCGTCGCTGACCGGCCGCATCGCCTACCATCTGGCCGACCGCGTGTTCGTTCAGTGGCCGGGCCTTTTGCGGCATTACGGCCCCCGGGCGGAGTACCACGGGAGGCTCCTGTGATCTTCGTGACCATCGGCTCGTCGGAGAAGGGGCTGGACTTCACGCGGCTCGTCGAGGCGATGGACCGCATCGCCGGGCGCCTCGGCGTCGACGTCCTCATCCAGCGCGGGGCCGTCGATTACGAGCCGAAGCATGCGCGCCACGTCCGTTTCGTCCGCTTCGACGAGGCGCTGCGGCTCTTCCGCGACGCGGACCTCGTCGTCGGACACTGCGGGGCGGGGACGGTGCTCAACGCGTTTCTCTTTTGCAAGCCCCTCATCATCGTGCCGCGCCGAAGGGACGCGGGCGAACTGGACACCGACGACCATCAGATGCAGTTGGCGCGCGAGTTGGCCGAGACCCAGGGCGTTCGCGTCGTCTTGGACATCGAGCGGCTCGAAGACGCAGTGCGCGAGGCGCTTCAAGCGCGCCAGGTCCGGCCCCAACCGAGTGTGCACCGCAGGCAATTCATCGAAGCGATACGGAAGTTCCTGGCCTCGCCGCGCTAGGCCGGCGCGACCTCAGCCGGGTCGATGAAACGCCGCAGCCACAGTTCCAGGTTCAGCGCCTTCCAGATGGTCTGGTAGGAATCTGTCCGACCGGCCTGGTGGTCCTCGAAGAGGGCGAGGATGCGCGCGGGGTCGAGGTAGGGCCGGCCGCGGAACTCGGGCGAGGTGAACACCTCGCGGACGAAGGCCGACATTTCCGGCGAGCGAAGCCAATCGTTGATGGGCGTGCCGAAACCGAGTTTCCCCGCCCGCGTCCGGATGTCCTCGGGCAACACGCCGCGCAGCGCCTCCCGCAGGACGTATTTCGTCTGGCCGCGGTGAATCTTGTAGCCGCCGGGCAGATTCATGACGAACTCGACGAGGCGGTGATCGAGGAACGGCAGGCGCGACTCGATGGAGTAGGCCATTGAGTTGCGGTCCTCCTCGCGCAGGAGTTGCGGCAGGCTGACCTCGAAGCGCATCTTGAGGGCGCGGTTGAGCGGCATCCGGCGGTACATCTCTTCGGGGACGGTGCTGGCGGAAGCCCACCGGTGGGCGAAGTCGGTCCGGATCGGCACGCGCAGGTATCGCCGCGTCAGGCGCCGCTTGAGGAACCTCGGCGCGAGGAAGAGGAGCGGGGCGAGAAGCCCGTCCCACACGCCGCGATGCCGGCGCCGGTAGCCGCCCAATTCCCGCGCGAGTTCCATCAGCCGGCCCCGCCCCGCCAGTTCCAGGAAGTGGTATCCGTAGAAGAAGAAGTACCCGGCCAGGAGTTCGTCGCCGCCCTGGCCGTCCAGGAGCACCTTGATGTGGTGCTCGCCGGCGAGGCGCATGACTTCCCACTGGCCGTAGATGCTGGGGCCGCCGAAGGGTTCGTCCTGGTGGTAAATCAGTCGTTCGAGGTCGCCGAGGATTTTCTCCGTATGGCTGGTGGTGCGTTTGGCGTCCACGCCGGTCCGGGCGA
Organism: Planctomycetota bacterium; assembly: GCA_026387035.1. Lineage (NCBI taxonomy): Bacteria > Pseudomonadati > Planctomycetota > Planctomycetota bacterium. The sequence goes on along the minus strand of JAPLMM010000083.1, from coordinate 6,324 downwards.
CGACTTCATCCACATAATGCGACTCGTTGACCTCGGGTTTGTCGGGGAAGGTGAGGCTGAAGGTTTTGTGCCCGCGGATGCGGTCGGGCGCGCGGGCATGGAGTCCGCAGACGATGCTCGAGGAATCGAGCCCGCCCGATAGGCACGAGCCGACCTCGACGTCGGCCCGGACGAGGCGCAGGAAAATGGCGTCGTAGAACAGGCGGCGGAACTCGTCGCAAGCGGTGGCCAGACCGGGGTCCGCCGGGTCGCGGAGCGGGATTTCGTAGAACTGCTCGATGGCCAGCCGACCCGAATCCAGGTCGAAGGTCGCGCGATGCCCCGGCCTCAGGGCCCGGACGTCCTCGAAGAAGGTGGCGTCGGTGTGGTTATAGCAGTTGTAGGCGAGGTAATCGTAAACGGCCAGATCGTTCGCCCGGCGCGGAATGTCGGGGCAGGCCAGAAGCGCCTTGATCTCCGAGGCGAAGGCGAAGCGCCGGCCGGCGTGCCAGAAATGAAGCGGCCTGACGCCGAATCGGTCGCGCGCGAGGAAGAGCCGATGCCCCTTGACGTCGTGGATGCAGAAGGCGAACTGGCCGTTGAACCGCTCGACGCACGCCGGGCCCCACGCCTCGTAGCCGTGGACGATTGTCTCGGAATCGGTGCGGCTTCGGATCCGAGAGGTCGATGATGGCCAGGCGCCGGTGGGCCAGCGTGACGCCGTCCGCGACGCGCAGGCCCTCGCCGTCCGGTCCGCGGTGGGCCTGGAGGACGTTCATCCGCCGGCCGAGGTCGCCGTCTTCCCAGTTGAATCCCGCGATGCCGCACATGAGGGCAGGGTTCCTTGGAGTTGGCGGCAATTATACGGGGGCCCGGGGAGGCGTTCATTCCTTTTTCCGCCGAGGGGCGGGCGTGGGCCGGCTCAGGCGCTTTGGGGTTGCGGCCGCAGCGGCGTGCGATATATTGCTGTTCTTCCGAACCTGGCGAAGGTGGCCGCGAAGGGGGCGCGGGGCGTTCTGCAATCGCTGGACGTGCCGCTCAGCCCGCCCGCGTGGGCGACGATCACGACGGGCCGCGATCCGGGCGGTCACGGCATCTTCGGGTTCCTGCGTCTGCGGCCGGGCGGGTACGAGACCGAACTGATCGACGAGCGGACCTGCCGCGCGCCGCGCCTCTGGGACCACGTCGGCCGCGCGGGCCTGCGGGTCGGCGTCTTCAACGCGCCGGTCACCTGGCCGCCGCGCGAGGTCAACGGGTATCTCGTCGGCTGTTTCATGACGCCCGACGTCACGAAGACGTTCACGCATCCGGAGGCCCTGGGCCGGGAACTTCACGAGGCGGTCGGAGGGTACCGGACGTGGACCAGCCAGGTCTATAGTCCGAGCACGCCGCTGCCCTACGTGCGGGAACTCGGCGACCTGGTGCGGATGCGGGTTCGGGCGATCGAGCATCTGTTCGAGACGCGGCCGGTGGACTTCGGAATGTTCGTGTTCATGGAGTCGGACTGGCTCCAGCACAAGGTCTGGCACGTGCTGACGGACCCGACGCAGGAGGCGAGCGACCTGGCGCGCGAGGCCCGGGCGGTTTACGAGGCGCTGGACGCGGCCGTAGGGCGGATTCTGGAACTCGTCGGCCCGGACTGCAACGTCCTCGTGGTGTCGGACCACGGAGCGGGGCTGCACGACCGCGTCATGTACGTTAACAAGTGGCTCGCAGACCAGGGTTTCCTGGCGCTGAAAGACACGGCGCGGGGCCGGCTGAGGCGATTTCTGGAACGGCGGAAATTTCTGCCCCGGGCCTATCGGCTGCTGTCGTGGTTGCGGGGACGGTTCAACTGGATCGGCCGGCTCGTGCCGAACGTCCTGGCGGAGCGGGCCATCGGCTTCGTCACGTCGAACGAGGACGTGGATTGGAGCCGCACACGCGCCTACGCGCGCGAGGCTTTCGGCGAGATCTTCATCAACCTCAAGGGCCGGGAGCCCGACGGCATCGTCTCCGAAGGCGCGGAATACGAGGCGGTGCTGGCGGACCTCGAGAAGCGGCTCGCGGAGGTGCAGGACCCGCGCTCCGGCCGGCCCATCGTGACGAAGATGCGCCGCGGACGCGAGGCCTACCAGGGGCCCTTTGTCGGGAGCGCGCCCGACCTCATCTTCGTGCTGGACGACTACCGCTGCACCTGTGCCGTGCAGTTCGGATTCGACGCCGAGGGGTACTTCGGCGGCGTGGAGTTCTGCGACTCGGGCACCCATCGGCCGGAAGGGGTGTTTCTGGCCTGCGGGCCGGACGTGCGGGCGGGAGTGCGGCTCGAGGGGGCGACCGTCGCGGACGTGACGCCGACGGTGCTGCGGCTGATGGGGGTGCCGATTCCGGAGGACATGGACGGTCGGCCGCTGGAAGAGATGGTCGCGGAGCCGTTCCGCGCCGCGCATCCGATTCGCTTGGCGCCGAGGCGCGGGGTGCCGGCGGCCGCGGCCGCGGAGCCTTACGATGAAGCGTCGCGCCGGACGGTGGAAGAGCGCCTGCGCGAGTTGGGATACCTGTAGCGGTCTGTCCGGCTACCAGTCGTCGGACGTTTCGTAGCCGACTTCCACGAGCAGGGGCCCGGCCATTTCCTTGAAGATCCGTTTGTCCTCGTCGCTGAAGTCGCGTCGCCATCGGCCGGCTGCGCTTTGCTTCAACGGGCCGACCGCTTCGACGTTGGCGGGGAACCGGGTGGCGTCGCGCGGCACGTCCTGGAAGTGGAGGACGTTTTCGTCCCACGGCTCGCCGAGGAAGTCCAGGATCCTGCGCATCGTTTCGCGGGGCGAGGCGACGAGGTCTTCGTACTTCACCTCCATGTACCAGGGCTGGCCGCGGTAGGGGCGTGCGGTCTCGACGGCCTGGACCCACCGGCCGATGCACCAGCGAATGGGATGCCAATTGTGGGTGGGCACGAGTCGGCCTCGGCGGACGACGTGGCGGGGGTGGGTGCGGAAGGAGCAGGCGACGTCGCGGCCGTCGCGGAGAATGTGGATGAACTTGGAGCGCGGAAAGGCGGCGCGGATGAACTCGAGGTTCAGGAGGTTGTCGGGGGACTTTTCGGCCCAGCGCGGTTTGCCGGTGCTTTCGCAATAGAGGCGGAAGAAGAGGTCGGCGAATTCGGCGCGCGAGCGCGCCTGGTGGAACAGGCGCGCGACCTCGGCGAGAGGGATGTCGAAGTTTCGCGCGAGCAGTTCGAGAAAAACGCGCTTGTCGCGAAAAAAGTCCGATTTGGGCCCGAAGGGAAAAAAAGGCTTGTCGAGAAACAAGTCCGATTCGGGCCCGCACGAGAAGCGGCCGTGGGAATCGAGCATCACCCTCAGGAGCGTCGTGCCGCAACGCCCGCTTCCGCCGAGGATGGCCGGCTCCGCGTCGGAGACGAACGTCCCGGAGCGCCGGTTGGCCGGGTAGACCCGCCCCAGGACGGTCAGGGCGCCCAGGGCCAGGCGCTGAGCCTCGCCGGAGAGGATGGACAGAAGTCTCGCCATGATGGGCTCCTCAGTAGCCGTTTCCCCGAGGGCGCGCCGCGGCCGCGGATTGCCGCGACACTACGATCCGCCAGATCGTCTGCAGTTCCGCCAGGGTGACGGGCGGCCGGACGATCATCAGGACCGCCACGATGCCCAGCGCTGCCGGGACCGTGACCTGCGGGCCGAGGTCGGGGAAGTAGTGACCGGCCATCCAGCCGCCGCACAGCACCGCCGCCCAGACGGCGGGCAGGATCGTGTCCGCCCAGCAATGGATGCCCAGGAGTTGCTGCGCGTAGAAAAACTGGAGGACCGTCGTCACGATGCACCCGAGGACGAAACCCTCCATCATGCCGAGCGGCCCGAACCGCATGGTGAGCGGGACGCCCGTCGCCAGCGTCACGACGAGACGGACGACCTCGATCCAGGTGACCGCGCGGGCCTGCATCGCGCCCTTCAGCAGAGGGTTCGTGATGACCTTGAACGAGTCGAAGAAGACGCCGACAACCGCCATCGCCAGGAACAGACCCGCTTCCTGGTAGGCGGCCCCATAGAAGATCGCCAGCAGTCGGCCCGAGAAGAACGAGTAGAACGTCAGGCCGAGGAACGCGACCAGGCCCACGATCCGCGTCGCGGTGTGGGCCAGGGCCTCGAGCGATTGCCTGCGGGCGTGGGCGTGGGCAAAGGCGGGCAGGAGCGCCTGCGAGATCGGCAGAAAGACCATCATCGTCAGCGTCGCCAGGCTCATGGCGTTATGGAAGGCGCCGACGCCGCCCGTCGGGCTGAACCGGTTCACCAGGAGCCGCAGCAGCACCGGCAGCAGGCAGGCGCTCAGGTGCGGCAGGTAGAGGTATCGGCTGGAGGCGAGCAGCCCCCGGCCTTCCCATCGCCCGCTGACGCGAAGTCCAAGGCCCTGCTTGTGCAGGAACATGACCATCAGACCCAGCGTCAAGAGCACCATGACGACCGACCAGACGACCCAGCCCCAGACGGCCAGCCGCACCGTAAACCCGAGGGGGATCAGGGCGAGGAGGACAACGACCTTGAGCGGCTCGCGGACGATCGCGGCCAGGGAGGAGTACTTCATCTCCTGGCATCCTTCGAAGACGCTGGTCGGCACGCGGACCAGGGCCATCGGCACGATCCACAGCGCTGAGAGGGCGATGAAAGGCGCCGACGCGGGGCTCCCGATGATGCGGGCGATTGGATCGGCGCCCGCGAACGTGACAAGCGCCGCCGCGGTTCCGGCGACCAGGAGGATCGCCAGGCCCCGCAGCGCGACCGCCGGCACCTGCTGCCGGAGCCCGCGGCCGAGGAGCGATGCCACCAGCCGCGTCGTCCCTTCCGTCAGCCCCAGTTCGGACACCGACAGGAAGAAGACGCCGACGCTGGTCGCCAGGATGTAGGTGTCGTACGCGGAGGTGTCGTGGCCCTTCGTGAGGAGGTGGGATGCCACGACGTAAGAGAGGAACAGCCCGACGCCCCCCAGCCCCTGCGCGAGGAACAGGTACATCGTATTCCCCGTGATCTTGCGGTACAGAGTGGTGTTGTCCGCTTGGGTCATGGGCTGCGTTCCAGCGGAGGCGGGCTGTCAGTCCCCGGCGCGTCGCGAGCCGGCCAACGGAAGTCGCCCTTCACCTTCCACAAGGTGATTGTGCCACGCCAGGGGCCCGCGACCTTCTCGAGGAACGGAAGGTGCGGAAGGAAGTCCACAAAGGCGCTGGGGTATCCCCCGCGTTCGGCTTTGGCGAGCGGGCCGGAGAGGATTCGGCTCTTCTCCACGCAGATGTAATCGACCCGGTTGGCCCGAAGGAGAGTCTCGATCCTCTGCGGATCGAGGTAGGCGAACACCGCCTGCTGGCCGGGCGTCAGACGCCGTGCCAGGTTGACCCGCACCGCGGAAACCCCCAACTGGGCAAAGGCGACCGCCGCCAGCGCGACCAGCACCCACCGCCTGTTCCACCAGCCCCTCAGGCCGCGGGCGATTACGACAGCGAAGAGCGGCACGATGGGCATGAGGTAGCGGACATCGGTATCCAGCGTGAAGATCAGCAAGAGCGTGACGAGGTAGAGGGCGATGAAAAGCCAGAGCCAACGGTCCGCCTTTTCCCACGCGCGGCGCGCCACGTACGCCGCCGCGAGCAGCGGCAGCACACAGCCAAGGTACATCAGCAGATGAATCGGATTGTTGACGTTCGACGACAGTCGCTGGGGCGAAAAGAACGTGGTTATGCGCGCGAGAAGGTGGGCCGGATTGACCGGATCGCTGGCGCCCGGGATCCAGTGGCGCCGCCACGCCAGGTCCGGCAACACCACGAGCACCGCGGGCAGGACGAAAAGGCCGACCCGGCGGGCGCGCTGCCACAGGGAACCTTCCTCCAGAACGATCCAGAGCGCCATGGGCGGCACGAGGAAGGCCGTGTTCCGCTTCGTGACGTACGCCAGGCCGACGAGGACCCCCGCCCAGAAATAGTGCCGCCTCAGGAGGAGCACGACCGCCGCCAGGATCACCGCCGTCGCCGCCGTGTCCACGTAGAGCATGACCGAGAACGCGCCGACCATCGGGATGCTGATGGCCGCGAGGACCGCAGCCAGGGCGCCCCGCGGACCGAGCAAATCCCGCCCGAGCGCCCACACCAGTGCCAGCACGAGCGCGTACCAGAGGGCCTGGTACGCTTGCGCGACCCAGGGGACCAAGCCCGTCGCCTGCCACGCCAGGCCGAGCAGCATGGGCCAGACCGGTTCGGTCACGTAGTAGTAGCCGGGCGGCTCGCCGGAGGCGTAGAGGGGGTTATGCGTCGGGCGGTTGGCGAGACCGGCCTCGGACCAGGCGCGGGCGAACATGGTGTGATAGACCTCG
>JAPLMM010000082.1 GCA_026387035.1 Planctomycetota bacterium | reverse complement strand
GAGGGTGGCCGATGCCGTCCCGCGCCAAGAGAACACGCAAGAACCCGGGGCCGGGAAAGGCGGAACCATGACCCACGCTGCCGAACGAGAATGAGGAAACTCCGTGCACCAGCAAGACGAAAGGAGTAGAATCATGTCAGGAAAACGCAGTCGAAGCCGGTGGTTCGTGCTGTTGATTCTGACAGGCGTCGGCCTTGGAGCGCTGCTGCTTGGTCGGTGGTCGCCGCTCGCGCGGGCGGGCGATACCGATGGGGATCCGGAAAAGTGCATAGAAGAGCAAGGTTGGGACCTCTATTGGGAAACCTATGACCAGCCGGGCGACAACATTCCGATCGACGCTCACCCGGCCGTGCCCGCGAACGGCGGCAAGCGCATCTTCCCAGGCAAGAAGACGTACGACGACACGCACGCGGACGAGCGTCGGCTGGTGTTTGCGGTGATCGAGTTTACCGAGGACCCACCGGCGGGAACGAAGATGTGGTTCAGGCTGTGGGACGTGGACGACCCATCGTCGGCAAGTGCGCCGATTGACGACGCGGGAAGTCCCAATAAGGGGACGAATGGTCCGGACAATAGGGATACAGAGTGGGCAATGGCAGGGGCAGGTCCGAACGTAATGGTGCTGGTGGAACTGGGAAAGATCAAGCGGTTCCCAGGAGACGTCGGCCCGACGACGTGCGATCCGAAGATCTGCAAGGTGGCCGTGCGCGTCGGGATGCAGCCGGGCGACAACTGGCGGTTCTGTGGGGCGCGGGAAGTAAACGAAGCCGCCCTTCGCGGCATGACGCAGAACAAGGCGGACCGCGTCCAGCCGCCGGGCGGCGTCAACGAGTCCGAGATGCTGACCGCCTGGCGGAAACTGCACGTCGAGGTGGATGCCATGCAGGCCGACACGAATAACACCAACATGCTTCCTCCCGAACCTACTACGATCGACGCGGCCACCTATAATGCAGGTACCGGCCAAACGGACTTGGAAGTGGACGATGTGCCAGGCTTCTGGCCGTGGAACGATTGGGATGTAGATGATGCCTTCAACGGGGGCTGGATTAAGGTTCAGAATGAGGCGACAAGTCCATGGGGAGTTGTCGACTTTGATGCCAATACTAACGACGACGATGTGTTTGTCACTGGGAACCACACCTCCGCCAACGGCAAGACGTACTTGCTCGGTGACGATGACTACGACAACGTTGGCGGCAACCTGACGCTGAAGGTCAGTCACCCGCGCGACCCCGACACGGAGTGGCTGGAGACCCGTTTGGCCAAGGCGTATATCGAGCCCAAACCGTACCGGGACACGACCGACAGCAACCTAACCTTTGACAGGAACCTGACCGTGTCCTTCTGGCCGTGGGGAGAATTCTTGACTTATCTCCAGACGGACTTCAACTTTGTCGGACAGGCTTGTCGTGCTTTTTGGGTCGCCCGGCTTGTATCGGCTCATCAACCAGGAACCGATGTGGACAACGACCCGGTTAACGAAAGTACCACTTGCGGTGCCGAGGCCGGACCCTGTGCTGCGGTTTTTCTGGAAACCACCCGGGATGAATTTGTTGAGGAGAATCAGAACGAAGGGGCAGACGAGAGAGCTGTCGTCGTGCACGAAATCGGCCATACTCTGGGGGCCAACGACATCACCACCGGCAAGGATACGGCAGGGGTCATGTATTACAGGGTCCCCTTTGCCAACATGTGGTTCAATGACACGAGCCTGGATGAGATCCGAAACTACACGCATGAATAGACCTGTACCCTTTTGGAAAAGGAGGACGATATGTGGTGGCACTTGATGGGACAAACCGGTGCGGGACGGCTGGGCGTGGCATTGGCAGTACTTGTGGTTGCCTCAGGCTATGCGCACGCTCAACCGGAGGCTCTCAATGCCGTCCTTTCGCTGGATGAAGAGACTTATGTACTGGGGCAACCGATGTTTTTTGTGCTGGCCCTGAAGAATACAGGTAAGGAGCCGGTGCGCGCGCACGTCGCCGCAGCACTGGATGGGTTCGATCTGGAAATCGCTAGCGGCCGCGAGGCTTTCAGGCCTCTGGCGTATCGGGCAGTTGAGATGGTGGGCGGGAGGGCCCCGCTTCGCACGTTGCAGCCGGGCGAATGGGTTGGCACGTCCGACGCGCTGCTCCTTCAGGCGCCGCAGGTCACGGCCTTTACCCGTGAGGCGATAGAGGCGGCCTTCCGCAACCGCCGTCTTGTGTGCGATAAGCCCGGGACCTACAGGCTACGCGCCAAAGTCTACGTTGACTTCGGAGACCGCCAGAGTGTGGTTTTCTCCAACGAGGTCCAGTTCCCGGTTACACCGGCCGGTCCCGGGTACCAACAGTTCGTGGACTTCGCCAAGCGGTATGTTGCGGGCGACCTAACGCTTGGACCAGAAGGCTATGAAGCATCCCGGGCCCGTGGTGACACACTCAGAGCCACACCCTACCACAGGTATCTGGTGTGGATGAGGATGAAGCACTATCTGAAGGAGCGGATGGGTGAGGACCGGCCCAGGGAGGATGTTCCCGAACAAGAAAGGGCGGAACGAGAGGCATACAGACTGCTTGCCGAGGAACTGGTGGGGCGTCCGGCGACCCGGCAAACGCGCCTCGGTGAGGTGGCCCTGGTGTACCTGGCGCTCTATTATGCACAGGCAGGGAACTTGCACCAGGCGCTCTCGTACGCCGATGTTCTTCCAAGAGAGTTGCCTTGGTCATCACGCAAGGGCATAGCGCGATCCATCCGGCGCACGTTGGCGAAGCAGGGCAATGCGCCTGCAGACCGTCAAGCGGACGATAGAGCGGAGTAATGCTCCGTCCCGATGTTGTGCTTGACGGGGCGCGGGAAAAAGGGGGAGAGGAAAAAGAGGAAAAAGGGGACATTCTACTTTTTCAGAGGGATTTCCGGGGACAGGCGATTTCCGGCCACACGTTTGAACGCGGAATGTGGAACGTAGAACGCGGCCCCTCGACCATGCTCGGGCCGCCCTGAGCGAGGTCGAAGGGCGGAACCCGGCTCCGTCCCGATGGATCGGGACTTCGCCGCGGCAAGCCCGCAACGCAGAACCCGCCTGAGTCCCTTCTTTTCTCAGCCCCTCAGTCCCTCAGTCCCTGTAGTGTCATACTACAGGGCAGTCCCTTAGTCCCTCGCCTTTTCCACTCTGCACTCCGAACCCCGAACTCCGCACTCGAATCGTTCCCCCCCTCCCCCCATCCCCTCTCTGCGTCCCTTCGACTCGCTCCGCTCGCTCAGGGCAGGCCTCTGCGGTCTCTGCGTTGAAGGCTGTGCCGTTTGCCGTCTCGCCTTTTCCCCCGATTCCCGCCTTTCTCTGCGCTCTCTGCGGTGAAGGCTGCGCAATTCCCATGCCAAAGTCACGGAAAAATAGTTATTAACATAAAGGTATGCCCATGACATGGATGGAAAAAGTGCGAAAAAGGGCACAAAAACCGGTAAAAACCGGTCCAAAAACGTGAAAAAGCCCCTAAAAAAGTCAAAATTTGCGCTAGCCCATCTTACCAATAGCACCCCGTCCGCCGAAAAATCCCCCCGGAAGCCAGCGCCAGGGCCTATGGGTTCCAAAAAACCGCCCGAAAATACCCCCCAAAACCTCCTCCAAAAAGTTATCCACAATCGGCGATCGTCGTAAGTGTAAGCGTCGGCGGTTCCGAACGTGACCGTCCCGGCAGGGCGGCTCTAAAGGCGCGTCGCGAGGACGGGGCTTTTTCGCTTGATGGGCGGGCCAGCCAGGCTTATCTTGCTCCTGTTCCCGGGCGGTCGAGAGCCGGCCCGGACGGGGCCCAAACGCGGATGAAGACCGTCGGCGTAGCCATCGTGGGATTCGGGACGGTCGGCACAGGGGTCGTTCGGCTCCTGGTGGAAGATGCCGCACGCCTCGAGCAGGCGGCGGGTTGCCGGCTGGCGCTGAGACACGTGTGCGACGTGGACCTGAAGCGGCCCCGAGCCGTCCGCGTGCCCAAGGAACTTCTGACGGACGACCTGGAGCGCGTCCTCGCGGACAAGGAGACCCACGTTGCCGTCGAAACCGTGGGCGGGACAACGGTTGCCGTCGACATCATGAAGCGGCTGCTGGCTGCCGGGAAGGACGTGGTGACGGCCAACAAGGCGGCGCTGGCGGAGCGCGGGGCGGAACTCTTCGACGCCGCCCGGAAAGCGGGGCGATCCATCAGTTTCGAGGCCTCGTGCGCGGCAGGAATTCCGATAATCCGGGCGATCCGCGACGGCCTGGTGGCCAACCGCATCACCGCCCTCCTCGGCATCCTGAACGGCACGTGCAACTATATCCTGACGGAGATGAGCACGACGGGCGAGGCATACCAGCGCGCCCTCGCCGACGCCCAGGCCAAAGGCTATGCCGAGGCGGACCCGACTCTGGACGTGAGCGGCGAGGATGCCAGGCACAAACTGGCGATCCTGGCCGGCCTGGCGTTCGGGGCCCAGGTCCGCCTGGCCGACGTGTACGTCGAAGGTATCGTGGGGCTCGACCCGTCGGACCTGAGGTACGGGAAGCAACTGGGGTACGTGCTGAAGTTGCTCGCCATCGGCCGCGTCGTCGACGGGGCGCTGAGCCTGCGGGTCCATCCGACGTTCGTGCCTGCGGACAGTCCGCTGGCGACCGTGGGCGGGGCGAACAACGCCGTCCTCGTCTCCGGCCACGCCGTCGGCGACACCTTCTACGTCGGTCCCGGAGCCGGACAGATGCCCACCGCGTCCAGCATCGTGGCGGACATCGTGGACGCGGCGCTGGGGCGGGCGCGGACCACCTTCGACCACATCGGCTGGCTGGCGGGGCGGGGGACGCAGATGGGCGTGCAGCCGATCCAGGACATCTGGACCCGGTACTATCTGCGGTTCGACGTGGTGGACGAGCCGGGCGTCCTGGCCGCGATCGCGGGCGTCTTGGGTCGGCACGAAATCAGCATCGCCTCGGTGCTTCAGTACGAGTCGGCGCATCCGGAATCCGTGCCGCTCGTCATCACCACGCACCTGGCGCGCGAGGGGAACGTGACGGCCGCGCTCGCGGAAACCCGCGAGTCACCGGTCGTCGTGGGTCGAAGCGTCCGCATCCGGATGCTCGAAGGCGCCGAAGCGCCGCCCCCTCGCGGCCGAGGAAAGGCCGGCCGATGAAGTACGCTATCGTCATTCCCGACGGGGCGGCCGACCGGCCCATCGAGGCCCTCGGCGGCCACACCCCGTTCGAAATCGCGCGCGTGCCGAACATGGACCGCATCGCGGCGAATGGGGAATGCTACACGGGGCGGGCGGGGATCGAGGCGGCGGCCCGCGGCATCGCGCTCGAAGAGGGCGACTGGGTCTTCCGATGCAACCTCGTGGCCGTCGCGGACGAGGAGATGGTGGATTACTCGGCCGGACACATCCCGACGAAAGAAGCGGCCCTGCTGATTGAGGCCCTCGAGGACCAGCTCGGATCGGATCGGATTCGGTTCTTCCCGGGCGTCGGCTACCGGCACCTCGTCGTCATCAAGGGGACGCGGTTCAAGGTCGAGACCGCCCCGCCGCACGACATTATGGGCTGCGCGATCAAAAAGTATCTGCCGCGAGGGAAAAACGCGAAACAACTCGTGCAATTGATGGAAGCGTCGCGCGAGGTGCTGGCCGACCATCCGGTCAACAAGGTGCGCCGGGACCTCGGCGAGGCGCCCGCGACGCAAATCTGGCTGTGGGGTCAGGGCCAGCGGGCCGCCCTGCGCTCGTTCCGCGAGCGGTGGGGCCTCCAGGGCGCCGCCATCACCGGCGTGGACCTCGTGCGGGGGATCGCCCTATTGATCGGGTGGGACCTCATCGACGTGGAAGGCGCGACCGGCTACTACGACACGAACTACGCCGGCAAGGGCCAGGCCGCGATCGGCGCCCTTAAGGACCACGACCTGGTGCTGGTGCACGTCGAGGCGCCGGACGAGGCCGGCCACAACGGCGATGCGAGGCAAAAGGTCCGCTCGCTCGAACAGATCGACACGCACATCGTGGGTCCCCTGCTGGACGCCCTTCCAGGGGCCGGCGAGTTCCGCATCCTCGTCAGCCCCGACCACGAGACGCCTGCCGAGTTGCGGACGCACGAGACCCGCCCCGTGCCGTTCGCCATGATGGGCACGGGCCTCAAGCACCTCCGCGGCGAGGCGCTGACGGAGCGCGAGGCGGCCGGCGCGGGCTTTTCCGTGGCCGTCGGGCACGAACTCATGGAGTATTTTCTGAAGAGGTAGCCTCTGCATGGCGATCGTGGTCCAGAAGTTCGGCGGGACGAGCGTGGCAACGCCGGACCTCGTGCGCCGGGCGGCCGGCCGCGCCATCCGCGCGACGCAAGGCGGCCACAACGTCGTGGTGGTCGTCTCGGCGCGGGGCCAGACGACGGACGAACTTCTGGACCTGGCGTACGAGATCACGGACCGCCCGAACCCCCGTGAACTCGACCAGTTGGTCTCGACGGGCGAGCAGATCTCCATCGCGCTGGTGGCGATGGCCATCCACGCCGCCGGACACGGCGCCATCAGTTTCACCGGAGGCCAGGTCGGCCTCGTCACCGACGCCGTCCACACCAAGGCCCGCATCCAGCACGTCAACTCGCAGCGGATTTACGACGAGTTCGCCAAGGGCAACATCGTCATCGTCGCGGGGTTCCAGGGAGTGGACGCGAACCAGAACGTGACGACGCTCGGGCGCGGGGGGAGCGACACGACGGCCGTCGCCCTGGCCGCCGCCCTCGAAGCCGACGTCTGCGAGATCTACACCGACGTCGACGGAGTGTTCACGGCGGACCCGCGCCTGGTGCCGACGGCACGAAAGTTGGACGAAATCACGTATGACGAAATGCTCGAACTTGCGAGCCTCGGCGCCGGCGTCCTGCACAGCCGCGCCGTCGAGTTCGGAAAAAAATATCACATACCCATCCACGTCCGGTCCAGCCTGACGGAAAACCCGGGCACGATGATCGTCGAGGAGGTGAGCCGAATGGAAACCATTACCGTCCGCGGGGCGGCCCTGGTCCGGGACCTGGCGAAGGTGACGATCCGGGGCGTCCCCGACCAGCCGGGCGTGGCGGCGCGGATTTTCCACGCCATCGCCGCCGCCAACGTCGTCGTCGATGACATCATCCAAAACGTCAGCCGCCAAGGCGCCGCCGACGTCAGTTTCACCGTCGCCCAGGACGAACTCGCGACGGCGATGGACACGTCGCGGCGAATCGCGCAGGAACTCGGCGCCGGCGAGACGATCGCCGACGATAAGGTCTCCAAAGTCAGCGTCGTGGGCATCGGCATGCGCTCCCACACCGGCGTCGCGCAGCGCATGTTCAAGGCCCTCGCGGAGGCCGGCGTCAACATCCAGATGATCTCCACCAGCGAGATCAAGATCTCGTGCATCATCGACCGGGCCTCGGCCGACAAGGCCCTGCGCGTCGTCCACGACGCGTTCGGCCTGGGCGAAGGGTAGCGCAACGTAGGGCGAAACCAAGCCCAGGGATTGCAATCCCTGGGCTTGGCTGTGCGTTCGGCGCCGCCCCTGTGCCTTGACCGGCGCCTTCGCTTTCGCTTATAATCGCTTCAACGCCGCGACAGGGACGGGGTGCCGGAGGAATGCGCTGCGTGACCAAGGAAGGGACGGACCTGGAGGCGTATCGCCGCGAAATCACCGACCGGGTCCGCCGGCATACGACGGAATCCGCTTGCAGGCTGAACCCGAGCGACAAGGTCGTCGAGGCGCTGATTGACGGCCTCGTCCGGCGAAAGGTGAAGTTCGGCGACTATTACTGCCCGTGCCGCGTCGTCACGGGAAACCCGGAGACAGACCTTGCGAACGTGTGCCCGTGCCGGACGCACGAAGAGGAAATCGCCCGGAGCGGCAAGTGCCGCTGCGGCTTGTTTGTCGGCGACGCGAAGCCCTGAG
>JAPLMM010000081.1 GCA_026387035.1 Planctomycetota bacterium | reverse complement strand
GAACCCGGCGACGGCCAAGGTGCCGATCGTGATGCTGACGGGCATCTCGCAGAAGACGGGCTTTGCGTTCTCTCCCGAGACGGATGCCGAATACCTGCCGGTCAACGTCTTCCTCGAAAAGCCGGTGGACCCGGACGTCTTGCTCGACGAAATTGCCAAGGCACTGAACCAGTAACCCGAGCGTAAAGGTCGGTCGCGCATGTTGCCACGAGTCCTGAAAGCGGAAGATCTGGCGGGTTGGGTCGCGGCGCTCGCGAAGAAACGGCGGGTGGCGGGCCCGGTTCTGAAGGAAACGAGCGTCTCGGACCGGAGCGAGAAGTTCGCGTGGGAAATCCTCCGCGAGCCGGGCGTCGCCACGGCGAAGTCCCGGCGCGCCGGGACCCTGGCGGAGCCGGGCGACCTGAGGCTGGACTACGGCCTGACGGTGCTTGGGCCGAAGAAGTTTCTCTGGCCGCCGCGCGAGGCCCTGGTGACGTACCGCCTGGGCGGGGACCCGAAACCCGAGGCCGTCCTCGAACACGAGCCTCAGGTCCTCTTCGGCGTCCACCCGTGCGATGTGACGGCGATCGCAACGCTGGACGCGGCGTTCGGCAAGGACGTGCCGGACCCGCATTACCTGGCCCGCCGCGCGGACACCGCCGTCGTAATGCTGGATTGCGAGAAACCGTGCGACGAAACCTCGTTCTGCCTGGACATGGGGTCGCTGTACCCGGAGGCGGGGTACGACCTGGCGCTGACGCCAATCGAAGGCGGGTGGTTCGTCGAGACGAAGACGGAGTTGGGGAAGCGACTGCGGGACCTCGTGAAGATGCGCGAGGCGAAGAAGGGGGACTTGGCGGCTCGGCAGGCGTTCGTGGAGCGGAAGCGAGCCGGCTTCCACCTCAAGTTGCCGTTCGACGTCAAGTACCTTCCGGAGATCCTGGACGAATCGTACGACAGCCTGGTGTGGGAAGCGATCGCGCGGCGATGCTTCTCGTGCGGGAGTTGCAACACGACGTGCCCGACGTGCTACTGCTGGGACGTGGCGGACGTGATCGCCGAGGACCTCGGGGGCGGAACGCGGGTTCGGCGCTACGATTCGTGCCAGTTGGATCCGTTCGCCGAGGTCGCGGGCGGGGAGAACTTCCGGGAGCATCGGGCCAGCCGCCTCCGCCACCGGATGTACCGCAAGGGGAAGTTCATCCTGGAGCAGACGGGGCGCGCGGGGTGCGTCGGGTGCGGGCGGTGCGAGCGGGCCTGCGTCGCCGCCATCAGCATCAAGGACACGTTCGTTCAGATCGCCGGGGACCGGTGAAGCCATTGCGGATTGCGGAATTCGGATTGCGGATTGAACAACCCAACGGCACAACACAACATCGTCTCAAGTGACCGGAAAACGGCGAAGCAGCTCCGTGGCGGGCGCCGAATCGAGGAGTTGAGGCATGACGCAGGTCGACATCGACATTGAAAAAGGGGCGGCGGCGCCGAGCCCGTACGTCCCGCGGATGGCGCGAATCCTCTCGGCCGAGCAGATGACCGAGACGGAGCGGTTCTTCCGGATCGAGATGGAGGACGGCCAGCCCCTGGGCTACGAGCCGGGACAGTTCGTCGAGGTTTCGGTGTTCGGCATGGGGGAGGCGCCGATCAGCATCTCCTCGAGCCCGACGCAGGGCAAGGTGTTCGAACTGTGCGTCCGCAACGCCGGCACGGTGACCGGGGCGCTGATGAAGTTCGGCAAGGGCGACCGGCTGGGGATCCGCGGCCCGTTCGGCAATCATTTCCCGTACGAGGAGATGAAGGGCGAGGACGTGCTGTTCGTCGCGGGGGGGCTGGGCCTCGCGCCGACGCGGAGCCTCATCCGCTACTGCCTGGACAACCGCAAGGATTACCGGAGCGTCACGATCCTGGTGGGGGCGCGGGAACCGAAACTGCTGCTCTTCCGCGGCGAACTGGACGCGTGGACGAAACGTACGGACGCCCAGGCGCTCGTGACGGTGGACCGCTGCGGCCCGGAATGGAAAGGGTGCACGGGGGTGATTACGCGGCTGTTTAAGCAGGTGAAGTTGGACGCGGCGAAGACGTGGGCGGTGATCGTCGGCCCGCCGGT